>SHVE01000006.1:65000-93058 GCA_009694365.1 Thermoleophilia bacterium
CGGCAGGATCGGGAGCGTCATCACGACCTGCGGACGGGCGCCGTACGCCTGTTGCACCTCACGCCCGAGCATCAGGTTGAAGAGCTGGTCGGTGCCACCGATCTCGACGTCGGCATCGAGCATCACCGAGTCAAACGCCTGCATGAGCGGGTAAAGCAGTTCGAGGACCGAGATCGGCCGATCTTGCGCCATCCGCTCCGCGAAATCGCGGCGACGCAGCAGTTGATTGACTGTGGTACTGGCGGCCAGGCGGAACACCGCCTCCAGACCCATACCTGCGAACCACTCCCCGTTACGCCGTACTTCGGTACGATCTGGGTCCAGGATGCGGAACGCCTGCTCTTGGTAGGTCGCCGCGTTCGCCTCGATCTCCTCGGCCGACAACATGGGCCGAGTGGAGTTCCGACCCGACGGATCACCCACGCGGGCCGTCCAGTCACCAATGACCAACACGGCCGTGTGGCCGGCATCTTGGAACTCGCGCAGTTTTCCGAGCACCACTGCGTGTCCGAGGTGGATGTCGGGAGCCGTGGGGTCCACGCCCAGTTTCACCCGGAGGGGCTCCCCCGTCGCGAGGCGCGTCTGCAGCTCACCGGGGGGCTGGACATCGACGGCGCGGGCCAAAAGGGCATCAGTACTCATGCGGCCAGTGTCCTTGGAATCGGGCGTGACAGAAAGCGGGAACCGCGCGCCACCATACGCCACGGACGATCAGCGGCCGCAGAGATCCCGATGCGTGGTACACCGACCACCTCGGGATGGATGACCCGCTGCCCCACCGTGAGCCCCGCCGCACGGAGGAGACAACCATCGAGGGAGTCGTCGATGGCGAGGGCCGCCGTGAGCCGTCCGGGACCCGCGCACAGGAGACGCTCATCGTCCACGCCACGGCGCACGCGCATCGCATCCAAACCATGCGTGGGCTCGATCGCACGAATGAGCACCGCTGCCCCCACGCCCCTCGCCTCCGTGACGATGTTCAGGCACCAGTGCACACCGTAGATCCGGTAGACGTACAGGGATCCGGGCGGACCGAACATCGACCGACAGCGTGGCGTCTCCCCACCGAATGAGTGGGACGCAGGATCACGCTGCCCATATGCCTCGGCCTCGACGATGATGCCGCCCGCACCGCGAAAGGAGATAGTGCACCCAATGAGACCCTCGGCCACCAACTCCGGCCTGCGGTCGAAAAAGGCCCGACCGGGTGAGCGGCCGTGCCCGTCCGTCACCAGGCGTCCACCCGCTGGGACGCCTCCGCCCACTGGGCAACAACGCGCGCCCGCGCCGTTCCACCAGGAACGTCCTTCGCTTCAACCGACGCCTCGGCCGTGAGGTCGGGACGTACCACTCCCCCGAGACCGGCCACCTCGAAATCGGCATCGGTCGCGTCCGCCAAACCGACGCCACGCATCGCCAATGCGCGCACGAGCCTACCCACGGCCTCGTGCGCCCGTCGGAACGGCCAGCCCTCGCGCACAAGGTGGTCGGCGAGGTCGGTAGCGGTAAGGAATCCCTGACCCGCCGCCATGGTCATGACGTCCGCACGGAAATCCGCCGTGGCCACCATGCCAGTCATCGCCGGCAGCAGCAGGTCGATGGTGTCGGCGGCATCGAACAGGTAGTGCTTGTCGTCTTGGAGATCTTTGTTGTAGGCGAGAGGCAAGCCGGCGGTCACGGAGAGGAGGCCCATCAGGTCGGCGGTGAGTCGTGCCGCCTTTCCTCGCGCGAGTTCGGCGGCGTCGGGGTTCTTCTTGTGGGGGAGCATCGAGGATCCCGAGGCGTATGCGTCGTCGAGAACCACGAAGCCCACCTCCTCAGATGACCACCAGACGAATTCGGCGCCGAGGCGTGAGAGGTGGACACCGAGCTGGGCAGCGAACACGAGGTAATCCACGAGCGCATCCCGGCTGCCCACCGCGTCCATGCTGTTGGGAGTGATCCCCGTGAAGCCCATCTCCTCCGCAACCATCTCGCGGTCCACCGGAAATCCGGACCCCGCCACGGCGCCGCTGCCGAGCGGACTGTCCCCGGCCGCCGCCAACGCGAAGGCCAGTCGGCGCTGATCGCGGTCCAGCATCCACACGTATGCGAGCAGGTGATGGGCCAGTCGTACCGGCTGGGCGCGCTGCAAGTGGGTATATCCCGGCACCAGCGTGTCGAGGTGCTCATGCGCGCGCGCGAGGAGTGCCTCGGCCAGTGCCTTCAGGGCCGCACCCTGCGCCTGCCCGTGCGCACGCATCCACAGGAGGGTGTCGGTGATCACTTGGTCGTTACGGCTGCGTCCGGTGTGCAGACGACGGCCCGCATCCCCCGCGATTTCCGTGAGACGGCGCTCCACAGCGGTGTGGATGTCCTCGTCCCCGGGCGCGAACTGGAACTCCCCCGACTCCATCTCCGCTTCGATCTGGTCGAGGCCGGCGTCGATGGCCGCCGCGTCCTCGGCCGCGATGATGCCCGTCGCCCCGAGCATTCGTGCGTGTGCCCGTGAGCCCCGGATGTCTTCCCGCCACAGCCGCCGGTCAACGGGGAGCGACGCGTTGAGAGCGTCGAAGGCCTCCGCCGACGTGCCCGAGAAGCGGGCACCCCAGAGCCGGGCGGATTCGATCATGCCGCCCCCGCCCCCACGACCCCGGGGGCCTGTGCCCGCTCACTCTGGATGGCACGTTCGAGGGACGCGCACACCCGTTCCACCTGGTCGTCCGTCATCTCGCAGAAGAACGGAAGCGCGACCGTGGATGAGGCGATCGACTCCGTCACGAGCAGTTGTCCCGGGTGGTGGCCATGTGCCTCGCGATAGTAGGGCTGGAGATGGATGCACGGCAGGTAGGGCTTGGCCGACACGCAATCGTCCTCGAGACGGCGGATGATCTTGTCGCGATCCAGATCGGCATCGAGCCGAGGGGCGTAGACGAACCACGAACGGCGCTGAGGACCCTCGTACATCGGCGTGACCCCGTCGACCCCCGCGAGGCGCTCCTGATACATGGCCGCGATTCGCGACCGGGCCGCCTGCATCCAATCAAGGCGATCGAGTTGGGCGATCCCGATCGCGGCGTGAATGTCGGACAGGCGGTAGTTGAATCCGAGCCGTGAATGAACCAGCCACGCGCCGTCATCCGACCGGCCCTGGTTCGTGAGACTCTTGAGTTCGGTGTAGAGCGCATCGTCATCGGTAAGGATGACCCCGCCCTCGGCGGTTGTCAGTTGTTTGTTGGCATAGAAGCCGTACACCGCCGGGTGGCCGAAGGTGCCAAGTTTGCGACCGTCGTAGTCGCCGTCGATGGATTGGCAGGCGTCCTCCACGATCCCGAGGCCATGGCGCCGGGCGATCTCCACGAGTGCCGGCACCTCGGCGGGGTACCCGAAGATGTCCACGATGAGGATGGCCTTCGTGCGCGGGGTGATGGCCGCCTCGACCGCAGCCGGGTCCATGTTGAAGGTGAGGGGATCGACCTCCGCGAACACCGGCCGCGCACCGGTGTAAAGGATGACATTGGCCGAAGCCACGAACGAGAACGACGAGGTGATGACCTCGTCCCCCGGCCCGATACCGAGCGCGTGGACACAGCAGTGGAGCCCGGCGGTACCGGACGAGCACGCCACGGCGTGCCGCACCCCGATGCGGTCGGCCCACAGACGTTCGAACTCGGTGACGGTCGGACCGAGGGAGAGCTGACGCGAGCGGAGTACCGCGTCTACCAGGGCCCGCTCGGTGTCGCCGATGACCGGCCGTGCGAGCGGGATGACCTCGTCGTAATTCACGCCTCGCGGGTCCCCGCCGAACTGGAGATGCCCGCCCGGCGCACGCCGTAGTCGAAGCTGTCCACTAGGGCGTCCCACGCGGCGGCGATCACGTTCTGGTTGACACCCATCGTCGACCACGTGGACGTACCGTCGCTGGAGTCGATCAGAACGCGGGTCGTGGCCTGTGTGCCGAGGTCCTCGTCGAGGATGCGCACCTTGAAGTTGACCAGCGAGATGGCGTCGATCTCGGGAACACGTCCGGCGAGTGCCTCGCGAAGGGCCTTGTCGAGTGCGTTCACCGGGCCGTTGCCCTCGGCCGTGGCCACGAGTCGCATGCCATCGTGGTGTACGCGCACGGTCGCCTGTGTGATGAGGGAACCGGTCTCGTTGCGCTCGGTGACCACGCGGAACGACTCGAGGACGAACACCGGCTCATGAATCCCGGCCTCACGTTCGAGCAGGATGGTGAACGACGCGTCAGCGACCTCGAAGTGGTACCCCGCGTGTTCAAGTTGCTTAATGCGCGCAAGGATCCGCGGTGCGAGATCGGGATCGGACTCGACGTCGATTCCCGCCTCGCGAGCACGCTCCAGCACGACGTGGCGACCGGAGAGTTCGCTCACCTTCATCCCGCGTTCGTTGCCCACCAGGCTCGGGTCGATGTGCTCGAACGTCCGCGGGTCGGCCACCATCCCGGCCACGTGCATGCCCCCCTTGTGCGTGAAGGCATTGACCCCCACATACGGTGCCCACGGGTCGGGTGGGAGGTTGGCGGTCTCGGCCGCCCAGTGAGACAGGTTGGTGAGCTCGGACAGACCACCGGGGCGCAAGACGTCGAAACCCATCTTCAGGGAGAGGGACGGGGCAAGGGTGATGAGGTTGGCGTTGCCGCACCGCTCCCCCCATCCGTTGATGGTGCCCTGCACCTGGCGCGCACCCTGTTCGACGGCGATGAGGGAGTTGGCCACGGCGCACTCGGCGTCGTTGTGGGTGTGGATCCCGATGGCGGCACCCGGGAGGGCGAGTCGTACCTCGCGGGTGACCCGCTCCACGACGTGCGGGAGCGTGGCACCGTTTGTGTCGCAGAGCACGACCCAGGTCGCACCGTTTCCATGCGCCGCCCGTAGGCACTCGAGCGCGTAGTCGGGGTGCTCGGTGTACGCATCGAAGAAGTGTTCCGCGTCATAGAACACGTCCTTCCCCTCGGCGAGCAGAAACGCCACCGACTCACCGATCATCTTCAGGTTCTCCTCGCGGGAAACCTTTGTGACCTTCTGCAGGTGGAGGTCCCACGTCTTGCCGACGATCGTGCTGACGGGGGCGAACGTCTCCACCATGATGCGCAGGCCCGGATCGGCACCCGGCGCGGTGTCGCGGCGGCGGGTCATACCGAATGCAGCGATACGGGTGGCCCCCAAGTTTTCGGCCTGAAGGAGGTCGAACAGCTGGGAGTCCTTGGGGTTGCTCGACGGAAATCCTGCCTCCACCACGTCCATACCCACGGCGGCAAGGCGCAGCGCCACCTGCAACTGCTCGCCAACCGACAGGCTCATCCCCTCCCGCTGCATCCCGTCCCGGAGGGTCGTGTCGTAGAGGAGGATGCGCTCCATCAGGTGGTCGGCACCGACGGTGTCACGTAGTCGAGCCAGTGTGCGAACCGCGGGTCGCGACCGTGGATCACATCGTGAAAATGCCCCTGCAGGGCGCGGGTGATGGGACCGGGGTCTCCGATCTCGTGGTCATCGATCTCCCGGACCGGGCACACCTCAGCGGCCGTCCCGGTGACGAACACCTCATCGGCGGAGTAGAGCTCGGCGCGGGCCAGATCGCGCTCCACCACCTCGTACCCCTCGGCGCGGGCAACCTCCATGATCGAGTTGCGGGTGATTCCTTCGAGAATGGACGCCGAGACGGGCGGCGTAATAAGGCGTCCGCCCGTGACCACGAAAATGTTCTCTCCCGAGCCGTCCGCGACCATCCCCTGCTCGTTGAGCAAGATCGCCTCGTCGTAACCCGCCTTGTGGGTCTCGATCTTCGCGAGAATCGAGTTGAGATACTGCCCGCCTGCCTTGGCCGTGGCGGGAATCGTGTTGTTACCGATACGGCGCCATGATGAGATCTTCGCCCGAATCCCCTTAGTGAGCCCGTCCTCACCGAGGTAGGCGCCCCACTCCCACGCGGCCACCGACACGTCCACGGGTGCGTCGAGCGGGAACAGCCCCATCACGCCGTATCCACGGAGCACGATGGGACGGATGTAGCAGGCACCGAGGCCGTTGGAGGTGATGACCGCGTGAACGGCGTGGCGCATGTCCTCGCGAGAGAACGGCACGTCCATGAAGTACTGCGCGGCCGAACGCTCGAGCCGGGACAGGTGGTCATCGAGCCGGAAGACGGCGGTCCCGCCCTCGGCGTCGTAGGCGCGGATCCCCTCGAACACCGACGAGCCGTAGTGGAGGGCGTGCGAGAGCACGTGGACCGTGGCGTCGTGCCAGTCCACGAGGGTCCCGTTCATCCAGATCTTCTCGGCGTCCTGCATCCCTGAGGTGCCCTTCCTAGTTGGCGTCGGTTCCGGGTGAACCCCGACGATGCGTTGGAGTCTAGCGACGCCCGATGGACGCCGGAATGCGCCCGTCTACCCGGTGGCGGAGATGAGGAGGTCACCCATCGCGTGAGTCGAACAGGTACCGCCGAGATCACGGGTCCTCTGACCCATTCCCAAAACGGCGTCGACCGCCTGCTCGATGGCCGCCGCCCCGACGGGTGCTCCGAGGGAGTAGCGCAACATCATGGCCGCCGACAGACAGGCGGCGATGGGGTTGGCGATGCCGTTCCCGGCGATATCCGGGGCCGAACCGTGAACGGGCTCGAACAGGCCAGGACCGTGCCCACCGAGACTCGCCGACGGCAGCAGACCGATGGACCCCGAGATCATCGCGGCCTCGTCCGAGAGGATGTCCCCGAACAGGTTCTCAGTAAGGATAACGTCGAAGTCGGAGGGGCGGCTCACCAACTGCATGGCCGCGTTGTCGACCAGCATGTGCTCAAGGTGGACGTCGGGATGCTCGCGTGCGACGTTGATGACCTCCTCGCGCCACAGGCGTGAACTTTCGAGCACGTTGGCCTTGTCCACCGAGGTCACCTTGCCGCGACGCGCAAGCGCCGACTCGAAAGCCACCTCGGCGACTCGACGGATCTCCGCGCGGGTGTAGGTGCAGGTGTCGAAGGCGGTGTCGCCATCACGCCCGCTCGCCCCGAAGTAGATCCCCCCGGTGAGCTCCCGCACTACCAGCAGGTCGGTCCCTTCGATGCGCTCGCGCCGAAGGGGGCTCGCGTCGTACAGCGACGGGAAGGGCCTGACGGGTCGGAGGTTGGCGAACAGGCCGAGGCCCGCACGAAGCGCGAGGAGAGCTTGCTCGGGCCGGGGCGCACACGGATCGGTGGTGTCCCACTTCGGGCCACCCACCGCGCCGAGGAGCACGGCGTCGGAGGCGGCGCACTCCTCCATCACGCCGTCGGGCAGGGGCGTGTTGTAGGTGTCGATGGCGATGCCCCCCACGGCGTGGGAGCTCCAGGTCACCTGCATCCCGTCCATCGATGCGACGTGATCAACTAGGCGCCGCGCCTCCCCGATCACCTCGGGACCGATCCCATCGCCTGGCAGCAGTACAACTCGGACCTCGCGCATTATCTCATCCCGTCATTCATCTCGTTTGGGCTACAACAGCACAACGGTGACCGGCCCCTCGCGTTCCCGATCGGCTTCGTACCGCGTGATGGCGTCCTCCTGGAGGAGTGTGAGCCCGATGTCATCCCAGCCGTTGAGCAGGCGGTCACGGATGGAGTCCTCGATACCGAACGCGACCGTCCGTCCGTCGGGGAGAGTCACGGCACACTCCTCGAGGTCAACGGTCGCCATGCAGCCGGGGTCCTCGAGTGCGGCCGTCATCAGGGTGCGTACGTCCGGCTCGGGCAGGATGACCGGCAGCATGCCGATCTTGGTGCAGTTGATCCGGAAGATGTCAGCGAACGAGGGCGCGATGACCACCGTGAAGCCGAAGTCCTGGATCGCCCAGGGTGCGTGCTCCCGCGATGACCCGCAGCCAAAGTTACGGCCGGCGACGAGGATCTCGGCACCCGCGTACTCCGGGCGGTCGAGCAGGTAGAAGTCTTCTTCGCGCCAGTCGAAGAAGAGGAACTCGCCGAACCCCGTGCGTTCGATGCGCTTGAGGAACTGCTTCGGGATGATCTGATCCGTGTCCACGTCGGCGCGATCCATCGGTGCGATTTTCGACGTGACGATCTGAATGGGTTCCATATTCGTTCCCTTCGCCCTATGCGCCCACGAGGGGCACGTCAAAGTTGCGGACATCCACGAGGCAGCCGGTGACGGCAGCGGCGGCGGCCATGGCCGGACTCACGAGATGCGTACGGCCACCCTTGCCCTGCCGACCCTCGAAGTTACGGTTACTGGTGGATGCGCTGCGCTCGCCGGGCTGGAGGATGTCGGGGTTCATACCGAGGCACATCGAGCACCCCGCGTCGCGCCATTCAAAGCCGGCGGCGATGAACACGCGATCGAGGCCCTCCGCTTCGGCCTGAGCCTTCACGGCCATCGAACCGGGGACGACCATTGCCCGGACGCCGTCCTTCACGCGGTGGCCGGCCAGCACCTCGGCCGCCGCCCGCAGGTCCTCGATGCGTCCGTTGGTGCACGAACCGAGGAACACGGTGTCGATGGCGATGTCCTCCATCGCCTCGCCCCCCCTGAGCCCCATGTATTCGAGCGAGCGACGCACGGCCTCCTGGTCGGCGGGATCGTCGTACTGGTCGGGCGTCGGCACACGACCGGTGATTGGAGCGACCATTCCGGGGGTCGTTCCCCACGTCACCTGCGGTGCCAGTGAGGGAACGTCGACGTGCATCTCGTGGTCGAACACGGCGTCCGGATCGGACGGCAACTCCCGCCACCGCTCCACCGCCCCGGTGAGGTCGGTGGGTACCGCGAGGCGACCCTCCAAGTACGCGAACGTGGTGTCGTCGGGTGCCACCATCCCCGCTCGGGCGCCGGCCTCGATGGACATGTTGCAGACCGTCATGCGGCCTTCCATGCTGAGGCCACGAATCACAGGTCCGGCGTATTCGACGACGTACCCCTGAGCACCCGACACACCCATCTGACCGATTGCTCCGAGGATGAGATCCTTCGCCACGACGCCCCGCGACAACTCGCCGTCGAACGTGATGCGCATGGTCCTTGGCATCGCCTGGGGAAGGGTCTGGGTGGCAAGGACATGCTCGACCTCGCTGGTGCCGATCCCGAACGCCAGCGCGCCGAAGGCCCCGTGCGTGGACGTGTGGCTGTCGCCACACACGATCGTCATGCCCGGCTGGGTGAAGCCCAGCTCCGGACCGATGACGTGCACGATCCCCTGCCGCGGACTTGTGAGCGAAAAGATCGGGATGCCGAACTCCGCGCAGTTCGCTTCCAGTGCCTCCACCTGGAGACGGGACAGTTCGTCCTCGATGCCGCGCTCACGACCGATCGTCGGCACGTTGTGGTCGGCGGTCGCGAGGGTGCGATCGGGGCGCCGCACGGTCCGCCCGGACAGGCGAATTCCATCGAAGGCTTGTGCCGAGGTGACCTCGTGCACGAGGTGGAGGTCCACATAGAGGATGGCGGGACCACCCGGGCCCTCCGGCACGACCTCATGGAGGTCCCACACCTTGCGAAACAGCGTTGTCCCCACTCCTACGTCCTCCTGTTCCCGGGCCTCAGCGGCTAGATGCCGCGGTCGGCCATCCGTTCGACCTCTGCGTTCCTGCTGGCGGTCACCGCACGAAGGTAGGCGATCGCGCTGGCTTCGAGCACGTCCGGCGACACGCCCTGCCCCGTGAATATCCGACCGTCGATCTCGCACACCACGCGGGCCTCACCGAGCGCATCCGGGCCACCCGTGACAGCAGACACGTAATACTCGAGGAGGGTGCCACCGCAGCGTAGTGCCTGGTTGATCGCGCCCATCAGCGCGGCCACCGGCCCGTCACCGTCGGCTTCGCCGGTGACCTCCTCACCATCCGCCCCGCGCACCACCACGCGCGCCTGCGCCCGCTGGCCCGATGCGCCGGAGAACGCGATTTCGCGCAGGTCGAACGAATGGTCACCGTCCGTGCGCATCTCGTCACCCATCAGGGCTTCGAGGTCCAACGCGGTGATCTCGCCCTTCCGATCGGCCACGGCCTTGAAGCGGCCGAACACCTCATCGAGGGTCTCCTTGTCGCACACGTAGCCGAGATCCGACAGGGCCTGGCGCAGGGCGTGACGGCCGGAGTGTTTGCCGAGCACGAGTTCGCTCTGCGTGAGCCCCACGCTCTGGGCGTCCATGATCTCGTAGGTGAGCGGGTTGGCCAGGACGCCGTGCTGGTGGATTCCGGCCTCGTGCGCGAAGGCGTTGCGCCCCACGATCGCCTTGTTCGGCTGGATCTCATACCCGGTGAGACGGCTGACCAAACGACTCGCCCGGGTGATCTCGGTGGTCTCGATACCCGACCAGAGACCCCCCACGTCGTCCGCCCGGGTGCGCAGGATCATGGCCATCTCCTCGAGGCTCGCGTTTCCCGCGCGCTCCCCGATTCCGTTCACGCAGACCTCCACCTGCCGAGCACCCACCTCAAGGCCCGCCAGTGAGTTGGCCACGGCCAGCCCAAGATCGTTGTGGCAGTGCACCGAAACCGTGACGCCCTCCAAGGACGGACACCGCTCGTAGAGATCGATGAGGAACCGCTGGAACTCGGAGGGCATCGTGTATCCCACCGTGTCCGGAATGTTGATCGTGGTCGCACCCTCGGCGATGGCCGCGCCAACGACCTCCGCGACGAACGCCGGGTCCGAGCGAGTGGCATCCTCACACGAGAACTCCACGTCACCACAGAGGCCTGCGGCCTGCGCCACGGCATCGATTGCCGTGGCAAGCACCATGGAGCGATCCATACGCAATTTGTGCGTCATGTGGATGTCGGACGTGGCGATGAACGTATGGATGCGTGGCTTGCCCGCATCGCGCACGCCCTCCCACGCAACCGCGATGTCCTTCTCGTTCGCTCGAGCGAGGGCGGCGATGATCGGGCCCTGCACTTCGCGGGCAACCGCCTGAACACCCTCGAGGTCGCCCGGTGAGGAGATCGGAAATCCGGCTTCGATCACATCCACCCCGAGGCGCGCGAGTTGCTGCGCGATCTCGACCTTCTCCCGCAGGTTCAGATGGATGCGCGGTGACTGCTCCCCATCGCGAAGGGTGGTATCGAAAAACATGACGCGCTTGGCGTCATCTCGGCTGGCGTCGTGGGCCGGCACGGGTGCTTCCTCCTGGCTCGTGTGGACTGATCCGATGCCCGGCGCATCCGGGCGTGGTTGTCGGTTCGCTCCCCCTACCGGGGGAGGAGCAGAAGGGCGCACAACATGCCGCGACGGGCCAGGAGAATGGTGTTCGCGGTAGCGCTCATCGCTCTACAGACTAGCGCGAATGCACCCGGCCCACGCAAACCCGTCCCGGATCACATATCGAGCGTGACGAACCACACCCGGGCGTCGCACCCGTTGGCGATTGCCGCCTGTGCCGCCGGGGGCACAGGCGAGTCCACGGTGACCCCCATCGTCGCCGTGCCCGCGCTGCTGCGCCCGACGGCCATCGAGGCGATGTTGATGCCCTCCGCCGCCATGGTCGTGCCGACGAGACCGATCTTCCCCGGCTCATCCCGGTAGGTGAGGATTCCCACGTGGCGGGCCAGTTCGAGTTCGATTCCCTGCCCCAGTGCCTGCACGAGGCGCGGTCGTGATGTACGACCGACCGTTGTTCCCGCAACCGAGACATCCCCCAGCGTCACCATGACACGGCTCTGGTAATCCTCACAGACGGAGGCGTGTGAATCGCTCCACTCGATGCCGCGCTGCTGGGCGCGGTCGGCGGCGTTGACCATGTTCACCACATCGGCGGTGGTACCCGAGAGCGCCCCCACCAACACCGCAGTAGTGATGAGGCGTGTGTCATATTCGGCCAGTTCGCCCTCGCACCGCACCTCGATGGGTGCGTTGATCCCACCGACGATTCCCACGGCCAGCCGGCCGAGGTGCCCGGCGAGAGGCAGAAAGGGTCCCACGTGGGCCATGGTCTCGGGCGACACCACGGGAATGTTGACCGCACTGGTGACCACGCCACCCGTGAGGGCCGCCGCCACCTGCTCGGCACATGCGACGCCGGCGCGATCCTGCGCCTCTGCCGTGGACGCACCCAGATGGGGGGTGACGATGATGCCGTCCACCCCGAAGTACGGACTGTCGGTGACCGGCTCCTCGGGGAACACGTCAATTGCGGCGCCTGCGACCTTGCCGGATGCGATGGCGGCCACCAGATCAGCCTCGACGATCAGGTCTCCGCGAGCGTCGTTGATGATACGCACGCCATCCTTCATGGCCGCGAATGCGGCGGCGTCCATGAACCCCTTAGTCTCGGGCGTGGACGCGAGGTGAAGGGTGATGAAGTCGCTGGTCGCATAGACGTCCGCGAGGGTCACCATCTGTTCGACGCCCATCTCCCGATAGCGCGTCTCCGTCACGAACGGGTCGAAGGCGACCACACGCATACACAGCCCCATCGCCCGCTCCGCCACCAACTGACCGACGTTGCCGAAGCCGATGATGCCGAGCGTCTTACCCGTCACCTCGATGCCGCCGAACCGCGACCGCTCCCAGCGGCCGGCCACGAGGGCCATGTGAGCCTGAGGGATGTTGCGGGCCTGGGCGAGGAGGAGCGCGATGGCGTGTTCCGCCGCAGAGACGGCATTCGATCCCGCCGCGTTTACCACCACGATGCCGCGCTCCGTCGCGGCGGCCACATCCACGTTGTCCACACCGGTACCGGCACGACCCACCACGCGGAGCGCCTGCGCGCGCGCGATGAGGTCGGCCGACACCGTGGTGGCACTCCTCACCACGAGGGCGTCGTATGGCGCGATGCGGTCGGCGAGTTCCTCCGCCGACCACCCGAGCTCGACATCCACGTCACCGACCGTGCGGAGTACCTCGATACCCCCTGCCGCGATCTTCTCGGTAACCAGGATACGTGGACGGTCGGACATCGGCGGGGTCGCCTCCTCGGCGTCGGAATAATTGGACGTGACCGGTACCCCCGGTTCCGGCCGAGGGTCACCGGGGTTATACGACAGGGATCAGAACTCGGTGTCGATCCAGTCCATCATGCCCCGAAGTTTCTTTCCGACGTGCTCGATGGGGTGATCGCCTTGGCGCGCCTTGATCGCGTTGAAGGTGGGGCGCCCGACTCGGTTCTCGAGCAACCACTCCTTCGCGAAGTGACCGTCCTGGATTTCTTTCAGGATTTGGCGCATCTCGGCGCGGGTGTCCTCGGTGATGATCCGCGTACCCCGGCTTAAGTCCCCGTACTCGGCGGTATTCGAGATGGAGTACCGCATCCCGGCGATCCCCTTCTCATACATCAAGTCCACAATGAGCTTGAGCTCGTGCATGCACTCGAAGTACGCGAGTTCGGCCGGGTAACCGGCGTCGGTCAGCGTGTCGAACCCCGCCCGCACCAGTTCGGTGAGGCCACCGCACAGGACGACCTGCTCGCCGAAAAGATCCGACTCGGTTTCATCACGGAACGTGGTGGGAATGACGCCCGCGCGAGTGCAGCCGATTCCCTTGGCATAGGCCCGCGCAAGGCCCTCCGCCGTTCCGGTGGCGTCCACTGCGACCGCCATAAGCCCCGGAACTCCCTTCCCTTCGGTGTACTGGCGACGCACGAGGTGGCCGGGGCCCTTGGGTGCGACCATGGCCACATCCACGCCCGCGGGCGGGACGATCTGACCGAAGTGGATGGCAAAACCGTGCGCGAACAGCAGCATGTTCCCGGGGACGAGGCCGTCCCGAATCTCGTTCGTATACACCTCGCCCATGATCTCGTCGGGGACGAGGAGCATGACCATGTCGGCGGCCCTCGTGGCGTCGAGGGGCGCGAGCACCCGAAGCCCGGCGGCCGTGGCGGTGGCAACCGACGACGAGTCGGGCCGAAGGCCCACAACCACATCGGCGCCCGATTCCTTGAGGTTGAGGGCATGGGCGTGGCCCTGACTCCCGTAACCGATGACCGCGACGGTCTTTCCGTTAAGCAGGCCGAGATCGGCGTCGTCGTCGTACAGCATCTTCACTCCGTGTGTCAGGTGGTGTGCGCGCCGCGGCCCAATGCCACGACGCCCGTCCGGACCATCTCGACGAGCCCGTTGGTTTTCAGGAGCTCCTCGAGGTTTTCAAGGTCCGCCGTGGTTCCGGTGGCCTCGATGGTCAGCGCATCATGGGTGACATCAACGATCTCACCCCGGAAGATCTCGATGAGGGCCAGAATGTCGGCCCGGTTGTGATCGGTGGTGGACACCTTGAATAAGCCCAATTCGCGGGCGACCATGTTCTCAGGGTCGAGATCGCGAATCTTGATCACGTTGACCAGCTTGTCGAGCTGCTTGGTGATCTGCTCGACCGGGAACCGCGACGCATCCACCGTGATGGTCATACGCGAGCGGTCAGGGTGCTCGGTGGGACTCACGGCGAGTGAGTCGATGTTGTAACCGCGTCTCGTGAACAGTCCGGCGACGCGCGAAAGCACGCCCGGCTTGTTCTCCACGAGCACGGAGAGTGTGTGCTGGGTCACGGCGCGGGAGCATACCCCACCCCGACGCGTCACCGCGACGGGACGACATGGGCTCATTCCCCCTGAATCGCCGCGCGCACAAGACGCTGCACGGACTGCGGGTCGGCCCGGCCACCGGTCATCGCCATCACTTGGCCGACGAAGAATCCGAGAACCTTGTCCTTGCCCTCCCGTAGTTGCTGGGCCTGATCGGGGTGAGCATCGATGATCGTGGTGACGATTCCCGCGAGTTCGCCATCGTCGCTGATCCGCCCGAGCCCCTTGGCCGCCACCACCGCGGCCGGTTGGGCACCGGTGGCGATGACCTCGGCGAGGACCTCCTTGGCCGCGGGCACCGAGACGGTGCCGTCATCGAGCAGGGCGATCAGCGCGGCGATGTGACCCGGGGTCACCTGCGACTCCCATGGTTCCTGGCCTGTCTCGCGCAACTGCGCGCGCAGTTCACCGCGGATCCAGTTAGCCGAGGCCTTGGGGTCGACCAGCGACGCGGTTGCGAGGAAGTACGCCGCCAACTCAGGCGTCGCGGTGAGGACCTCGGCGTCCTCATGGGACAGGCCCATCTCCCGGACGAGCCTGCACCGAAGCGGGACGGGGAGTTCGGGAAGGCCCATGCGCAACCCGTCCACGAACACCGGGTCCGGCGCCAGCGGAACGAGGTCCGGCTCCGGAAAGTACCGGTAGTCGTGGGACTCCTCCTTGGAGCGCAGCGGGGTGATGGCTCCCGTTTCCGGCTCGTAGTGCACGGTCTCTTGGCGGATACGACCTCCCGCGCCGATGATCTCGGTCTGCCGCGCCAATTCGGCGGCGACGCCACGCTCGAGGAAGCGAAACGAGTTCATGTTCTTGAGCTCGGTCTTGGTCCCGAACTCGTGCGACCCCACCGGGCGAAGCGACACGTTGGCATCCACGCGCATCGATCCCTCCTCCATGGAGCAATCGCTCACACCGAGGAAGAGCAGGGTCTGGCGGATCTGCCGCAGGAACACCGCGGTGTCCGCCGCCGAGCGCAGGTCGGGTTCGGTGACAATCTCCACGAGGGGGGTACCCCCACGGTTGAAATCGACCACCGAGCCCGCCGCCCCGGCGCGGCGTCCTCCGGCGTGCGTCAACTTGGCCGCATCCTCCTCAAGGTGCGCGCGGGTGATACCGACCACCAGTTCGCTCCCGTCCTCGCGGATGGCGGTGAACTCGCCGCGTCCGCAGATGGGAATGTCGAACTGAGAGATTTGGTAGGCCTTGGGAAGGTCCGGGTAGAAGTAGTTCTTGCGGTGGAAGATGCTGTGGGGGGCGATCTCACACCCGAGGGCCAGACCGATGATGAGGGCCCGACGCACGGCCTCGGCGTTGACCACGGGGAGGACCCCAGGATGCGCGAGGCACACCGGACACGTGTGCGTGTTGGGAGGGTCACCGAACGATAATTCGCACCCGCAGAACATCTTGGTACGGGTGGACAACTGCACGTGGATCTCGACGCCGATGACGGCCTCCACGGCGGTCACGTCACCAGCCCCGGAGGACGCGTGTCGAACCCGATGGCCTGCTCGAGCGCATGTGCCGCGTTCAGCAGGCGGTTCTCGCTGAAAGCGGGACTCGCCAACTGGAGGCCCACCGGCATGCCTTGGGAGAGCCCGCACGGGATGGAGATGGCCGGAATCCCGGCCAGGCTCACCGGGATGGTGCAGACATCGGCGAGGTACATCGCGTAGGGATCGCCTGTGCGTTCGCCGAAGGGGAACGCGATCGTCGGCGACGTAGGCGACGCCAGCAGGTCGACCGTCTCGAAGGCACGGGCGAATTCGCGGACGATAAGCGTGCGCACCCGCTGGGCACGGCCGTAGTACTCGTCGTAGTAGCCGGACGCGAGCGCGAACGTGCCGAGCATGATGCGGCGCTTGACCTCGGGGCCGAACAGGTCGCTCCGGGTCACCTCATACTGGTCGAGAATGGTGTCGGCGCCTGCTGAGGGTCCGTACCGCACGCCGTCGAAGCGTGCAAGATTGGCCGAGCACTCGGCGGGAGCCAGCACGTAGTAGGTGGCGAGGCCGTTGAGGGAACTGGGAAGGCTGACGGGAACGACCGTGCCGCCGAGTTCCTCCACTCGCGCAAGGGATGCCTCGACGGCGACCAGCACGCCCGGCTCGATACCCTCCCCCATCAATTCTTCCACCACGCCGATGCGCAGCCCCGACAGGTCGGTGGCCGTCGGGGTCGCGATGGACTCGGGCCACGGGAGCGAGGTGGAGTCCATGGGATCGTGTCCCACCATGTGACGCAGCAGGAGGGCCGCATCGGCAACCGTGCGGGCGAAGGGGCCCACCTGATCGAGCGACGACGCGAACGCGATGAGTCCGTAGCGGGAGATCGCCCCGTAGGTGGGCTTCATCCCCACGATTCCGCACAGGGCGGCGGGCTGACGGATGGAACCGCCGGTGTCCGATCCGAGCGACCACGGCACCTGTCGCTCCGACACCGCCGCCGCCGAACCACCGGATGAGCCCCCCGGGACCCGCGCGTGGTCCCAGGGGTTGAGCGTGTTCTTGAAGGCGGAGTTCTCGGTGCTCGATCCCATGGCGAACTCGTCCATGTTGGTCTTGCCCATGATGATGGCACCGGCGTCTTCGAGCCGCGCGACGCAGGTGGCCGTGTAGAGCGGACGGAAACCCTCCAACATTTTCGACCCCGCGGTGGTGACCACATCGCGCACGGACAGGGCGTCCTTGACCCCGAGTGGAACTCCCGCGAGCGGCGGACGCTCCGGCATCGCGTCGATCTCGCGTGCGCGCGCGCGGGCACCCTCGGCATCGGTCGCCAAGAACGCGTCCACGTCATCCGTCGCGATGGCCGCGAGGTGGGCGTCCACGAGGTCGAGTGATGACACGGTGCCCGCCCGGAGCTCGGCGATGGCCTGCGTGGCGGTGAGATCGCGGAGACCCATCAGTCCATCCTCGGTACGTCGAACGTGCCATCCACGGCCGATGCCGCCTCACGAACCGCCTCATCCCGGGTGAGTCCCGTCCGTGGGATGTCGTCCCGGAGAACGTTCTGAAGCGCAATCACGTGCGTGGTGGGCGGCACGCCATCGAGGTTGATCGCGCGGATTACGTCGATGTGCGCGAGGATTCCCGAGAGCTCACGCCGCATGGTCTCCTCGTCATCCCCGCTCAGGCGCAGGCGCGCGAGACGCGCAACATGGCGGACGGTGTGTTCGTCGATCATCGGCGGCGGACTGTAGCCGAGCATGCGGGTGGCGACTGGTACGGTCGGACCATGGACGGCGAGTTGGAGATCATCCGCCGCATCGCCGCATGCGTTGGCGTTCGTAGCGGTGTGGACGTGGGCATCGGTGACGACGCCGCGGTGCTGGACGATGGCACCGTGGTATCTCTCGATATGGTCGTGGACGGAGTTCACGTGCGACGGTCAACGCACTCCCCGGGCGACATCGGGCACTCCGCACTCGCCGTGAACATCTCGGACATCGCGGCGATGGGCGCCCGTCCGGTCGCCGCCTTCGTCGGACTCGGGCTCCCTCCCGATTTCGGTGCGGACGACGTGGACGCGATGTACCGGGCGATGGAGTCCCTCGCGGCGGACCATGGCATGAGCGTCGCGGGTGGTGATGTCGCCGCATCGCCCGTGCTCACGGTGTCGGTGGCGATCGTGGGCCGCATGCCGGGCGCGTCACGGCCGGTCCTCCGGTCAGGCGGGCGCGTCGGCGACCGTCTGGTCGTCACCGGTCCGCTCGGTGCATCGGCCGCCGGTCTCCTGCTGCTCACCGACCCGCTCCTCGCACCCGGTCTGAGCGCATACGACGACTTGGTCGCCACCCATCGCCGCCCCACGCCGCGCGCGAGGGACGGATTGCGCCTCGCTGCGGCCGGTGCCACCGCCATGATCGACATCTCGGACGGCCTGCTGCTCGATGCCGACCGTCTGGCGCGGGCGTCGGGATTGCGTGCCGAGGTTGATTTTGAATCAATCCCACTGGCACCGGGCGTGGAGGACGTGGCGGTCGCCGCCGATCAGAACGCGATCGTGTTGGCCGCTACGGGGGGTCAGGACTACCACCTGCTGGCCGCCCTCCCCCCCTCCGCGCCCATCCTCGATGGCCTCACCGTGGTGGGGCGTCTCGTCAAGGGTGACCCCGGCGTGGTCGCGCTACGCGATGGACGGGATGCCACCCCATCTCGCCTAGGGTGGGAGCACCGCACCGACCCCCCGGACTGACCGCGACAGGATCGGGCGGCCCATAAGGGTTTCGGGTGTCGGGCACCACACCGACCGCGCAACGGTCCCCGATCGGGGACCGAGTTACCCAGAGGCACCCCCGACGACACCATTGGCCTCTGACCCCGACACCGGCGATCACCCCGGTCCCACAGCGGCACCGGCCCCGGACGTCGCAAATGGTCCCGCCCGTCTATGGGCCAGCCGGACCGAGGGAAGCCCTCATTGGACACCGGTCCAGACGCGCCCTCAGGGACGACGCGGACATCAAGACGGATCCGGTCCACCATCCTCACCGTCCGAGAGTCGGCGGTGGCTGCCCCTCGGTCGGTTGCGGTCCGGCGGGAATGGCGGCGGCGAGACCACCCGTGTCCGTCCCCCGATCGTGTAGATCAGTGGAGGCCCGACCCATTCCGGAGACGACCGGCACGGGCGCGTTCGCCATCACTGACGCGGATGTGACCACCGGCGGATGATGTGGTTCACGCGGGCGACGCTCGTGTTGCCCCGGCCCGTCGCGGACCGGGCGACGGGATGGATGGCGCTACCGTTCACCCGTGAACGCTGATCGGTCGCCCCTCGACATCTTCGAGGGCCTCGTGCAGGAGGCCGTCAATGGCATCCCGGAACCGTTCGCATCGGCGCTGGACGACGTCGCGCTGATCGTCGAGTCCGCAGCTCCCCACCGAAACCTCTACGGGCTCTATCAGGGGTACCCCACCACCGTCGGGAGCGCGCCGTCCGGGGGCATGCCACCACGGATCACCATCTACATGCATCCCCTGGTAGACCACTTCCGGACCCTCGACAAGGTCCGGGAACAGGTACGCGTGACGGTGCTTCACGAACTCGGGCACCATCTGGGTCTCAATGAGGACCGCCTCGAAAAACTCGGATACGCCTGACGCGACGGGGACCCGAGCACGGGTCCCCGTCGCACATCGTTATGGCGTCAGGAACGCTCGGGGGCGTTCTCGAGACCGGTGATGTTGATGGACGCCTCGCCCCCGTACCGCTTGTTGAGATTGATGATGATCGCCGTCATGCCCTCGACGATGATCGCGTTGGCCAGCGGTCCGGCATCGAGACCCCGGCAACCCGGAATGTCCTTCGTGAGTTCGATGACAGCGTCGCGGGCCTCCTTCTTCTTCCCGCATACGAGAACATCGCCCTCGATGGTGCGACGCTCCTGCAGCCCGGCGGCCGGAAGGTTGTTGTAGGCCACCACGACCATGGCCTCCGGAGCGAGGTCCTGGATCCGGTGGGCGCAGGAGGAAGCCGGGAGATCGAGCACCGCCATCGCACCGCTCTTGCCGAAGGTGAGCGCGTTGACCACCGTGACAAGAACCTTGCCCGCGAGGGGCGCGGCGAGCGGCGGGATCGTCTGCTCAATCCCCTCCCACGGGATGGAGAGCACGGCCATGTCGCCGGCGGCAGCGGCCGCGGCGTTCTCCATCGGCACGAAGTTCCCCTCCGGGTATGACTCACGCAGGCCCTCGGCGGCCTGATCGGCACGCTCCTGGCTCCGCGATCCCACGATGATCTCGTGGCCCGCGGCGGCAAAGGTGATGGCGAGACCGCGACCAAGGTCGCCGGTGCCGCCGAAAATCGCGATCTTCACTGAGTGATACCCCTTGTCGATTCGTCCCCCATCCGCCGCTCGGCGGATTGCAGGGTGTTGGCGAGTAGGAAAGCGATTGTCATGGGTCCCACGCCCCCGGGAACGGGAGTGATGGCACCCGCAACCTCCACCACCTCGTCGTACGCGACGTCGCCGCACAGGCGACCGTCGAGTCGGTTCATGCCCACATCGATGACCGTTGCACCCCGTTTGACCCAGTCACCACGCACCATCTCGGGGCGGCCGACCGCCACCACGAGCACGTCGGCCTCCCGGCAGAGCGCGGGTAGGTCACGACTTCGTGAGTGCGCGATGGTCACCGTCGCGTGGCGCTCGAGCAGCATCATCGCCTGCGGCTTGCCCACGATGACGCTCCGCCCCACCACGACCGCGCGCGCGCCCTGGAGGTCCACCCCGATGTCGTCGAGCAGCCACATGACACCACTCGGAGTGCACGGACGAAGACAGGGTTCACCGCGGACGAGGTGCCCGATGTTGATCGGCGAGAATCCGTCCACGTCCTTGTCCGGGGAGATACGCGCCGCGATGGCGGGCTCGGTGAGAGGATCCGGAACGGGTAACTGCACGAGCAGGCCGTCCACCGCGTCGTCGACGGCGAGTCGGTCGAGCAGTGCGTCCAACTCGGCCTGGGTGGTACCCGCGGGGAGTTTGATGCGCTGCACCGCCATCCCTACATCCTCGGCCTGCTGGGCCTTGTTGCGCTGGTAGATCTCGCTCGCGGGGTCGTCCCCCACCTGGATGCCCACGAGACCGGGCGGGCGACCGTGACGACGCTGGAACGCCGCGCAGCCCTCGGCTACCCGCTCGCGCACGCGACGCGCACCGTCTCGGCCATCGATCACCACGGCACTCATCCGGCGATCCTCCTCATCGGCGCCATGTCCGCCATCAGCACACGCTCCTTGTCGTCGAACCGCACGTGGATCAGCCGCCCTCTCTGCTGAAGCCCGATGATCAGACCCTCGCCAAACGACTCGTGCACCACGGCGTCGCCGACGTCGTACGACCCCACCGCAATCGGCGTCCCCAGTGACGAGGACACGGCACGTGGCTCCCGCCCAATGGCGTCGTCGGGAATCTCCTCGAGGAACCGGGACGGAAGGGAATACATACGGTTGCCCCGCAGCGCCCGGCTGTCGGCGTGCGACAGGATGAGGCGCTCCCTCGCACGGGTAAGCGCCACGTAACACAAGCGCCGTTCCTCCTCGAGGCCATCGGGGTCGTCGATGGAGTGGGCGTGGGGGAAGAGCCCCTCTTCGAGACCCGTCACCATAACGACGTCGTACTCAAGCCCCTTGGCGTTGTGGACCGTCATGAGGGTAACCCGTCCGCCATCGTCATCGGCCTCGTCCACCGCTGACACGAGGGCGACCTCCTCGAGAAAACCCGTAAGGGACGGCTCCTCGGAAACCACCGTGTATTCCACGGCGACGCTCACGAGTTCCTGGAGGTTGTCGAGACGACCGAGGCCCTGATCGGCCGGGCCGTCGGCGAGGAGGGCGGCGGCGATCCCGGATTCGGCGATGGCCGCCTCCATCACCCGCCCGAGTGGCGACCCCGTCGCATCCATCTCACGCAGCCGCTGGACAAGGCCTCCGAGGTCCCGCAGCGCATCCCGCTGGCTGGTCGTGAGCCCGGACACCAGATCGGACTGGCGGGCGGCCGAGTCGAGGGAGATTCCGTGCGCCTCGGCCGTGGCCACAACGCGGGCGAGGGCCACCGGTCCGAGACCCCGCTTGGGGCTTCCCGCAGCGCGGATGAAGGCCTCGCGATCGGCGGGGTTCGCCACGACGCGCAGGTAGGCCATGACGTCCTTGACCTCGGCACGCTCGTAGAACCGGGGTCCCCCGAGCACCTGATACCGCACGCCGGCGCGCACGAGTTGGTCCTCGATAACCCGGCTCTGCGCGTGAGTGCGGTAGAAGACGGCGATCTGGTCGAGCGAAGTGCCGTCCGCCGCCGCCCGGGAGACCTCACGCACGACCATGCGTGCCTCGTCGTGCTCGTCCGAGCAGGTGACGACCGTCACGGGTTCCCCGCCCTCCCGATCGGTGAACAGGCGCTTGGGGTGGCGGCCCCGGTTATTCTCGACCACCGCGTTAGCGGCGGAGAGGATGGTGGCCGTGGACCTGTAGTTCTGCTCGAGCGGAATGGCGACGGCGTCCGGGTAGTCGGCCCGGAACTCGAGGATGTTGCGGATGTCGGCCCCACGCCACGAGTAAATGCCTTGGTCGTCGTCGCCCACGACCATGATGTTGCGCTCGGGGTCGGCGAGGATCCGAACCAGCCAATACTGGGCGTGGTTGGTGTCTTGATACTCGTCGACGAGAACGTGTCGGAAGCGGCGTTGCCACCGCTGGCGCACGGTCTCATCTCGGCGCAGGAGCTCGACCGTAACCATGAGCAGATCATCAAAGTCCATCGCCTGATTGGCGATGAGGCGGTCTTGGTAGCGGGAATACAGGCGTGCCATGCGCTCGTCGATCTCATCCGCGGCGTCCTGCTCCATGTCGTGCGGATGCTTGAGCTCGTTCTTGGCGGCCGAGATGCGCCCCAGTACCGCCCGGGGCGTGACCCGCTTGGGGTCGAAGCCCTCCCCCGTGATGACTTGGCGCATCAGGCGCTGCTGATCGCCGTCGTCGTAGATCGAGAAGGACCGGTCGTATCCCGCGGCCTGATGCTCGATGCGTAACAGCCGGGCGCAGGCAGAGTGGAACGTGGACGCCCAGAGCCCCCGGCCGTCGGGTCCGATTAGGTCGATGATGCGATTCCGCATCTCACCGGCGGCCTTATTGGTGAAGGTGATCGCGATGATCGCTCCCACGGGCACGGCTCGCTCGCGCACAAGATGCGCGATGCGATGGGTGATCACGCGGGTCTTGCCACTCCCCGCGCCGGCCAGCACGAGGAGAGGCCCGTCGCCATGGAGAACAGCTTCGCGCTGGGGAGGATTGAGGCTGTCGAGGAGGTCCGTGGTCACCGCGGGAACGTAGCGAGGTCAGCGGATGGCACGCCGGGGGTTCGGCGGCGCTTAGCCCGCGTCCTCGGAGCGAGTCCGGCCGGCCCGGATGCTCTCCTTCACGCCGTCACTGCAGTCGTCGTCCACTCCCTTGGGCGGAGGCCCCACGCCGGCCCGGAGAGCCGCGATCTCGGCCTCCAGCGACTCCACTCGCGAGATGAGGCAATCGAGCGCGTCCGCCACCGGATCGGGAAGACGTGTGTGCTCGAGGTCGGGGTGGTGGATGGCATAGTCGTCCACCCGCTGCCCGTCCACGATGACCGGCTTGCCGGGATTACCCACGACGGTGGAGTTGGCCGGGACATCCTTGACCACGATGGAACCGGCCCCGATTTTGGCGCCCTCGCCCACGTCGAGTGGCCCGAGAACGGACGCCCCCGCACCTACGGTGACCCCATCATGCAGCGTCGGATGGCGCTTGCCACCGTGCTTCCCGGTGCCACCGAGGGTGACGCCCTGGTAGAGGGTCACGTCCTCGCCGATCTCCGTGGTCTCGCCAATAACCACGCCCATTCCGTGGTCGATGAAGAATCCCGGGCCGATCGTGGCACCTGGATGGATCTCGATGCCGGTGAGACAGCGGCTGATCTGGCTGACGATCCGCGCGGGAAGTCGCAAACCCCGAGTGTTGAGCCCGTGAGCGACCCGGTGGAGCCACACCGCGTGCAGGCCCGGATAGGTGAGGACCAACTCGGCGGTGGACCGCGCGGCGGGATCGCGCTCGCGTGCCGCCTCGAGATCGCGCCTCACCGACGCCTTCATCCGCGAGAGCGGTCCGTTCGCCATGAGCCGAGTATATTCCCGCCCCTGCCGAGGGGATACGTCTGTGGCGAGCATCCGAGTACGACTGACATTTCCGGAGGACCTGGTACGCGAACCCGTCGTGCACCGGTTGTCCACCGAGCACGACGTGATCTGCAACATCCGCCGGGCGGATGTGCGTGATCGCACGGGCTGGGTGATCCTCGAGATCACCGGGGACGCCGACCACCTCGTAGAGGTACGGACCTGGCTCGCGGAGACCGGCGTGCGCGTCGACGACCTCGAGCCCTACCTTCTCTAACGTCAGTGCGGATGGCGGCACCTGCCAGATCGGGCCATCACCGACGGCGCGTGCCATCCGGCTTGACAACGTTCGCGTGCGTGACGCCGCCGCCCTCACGGCGCTGATCGAGGCGATTCCCGGGGATCCCCCGTACGACGTCTCGCTCGCACCATCCGACCCCGCCCTCCCCCTCTTGCGGCAGGCCGGATTTGAGCAGTACGCCACGACGTTCGCAGTCAGCCGTGCAATCGAGGGGTTCCCCTCCGGATCCCCCTCCGCTGGGGTGAGGCTGCTCACCTATACCAACGACATGGCCGATCGGTACGAGGACGCCGAGTGGGACGCCCTCGATGGCCTCGCGACCTTCACGCAGATGGGCCGACCGACCGGCTACGCGCAAGGCGCCGGTTACGGCGACTTCACTGTCGCCCTGCGAGACGATTCCATTATCGGCTTCTGCTTCACGCAGGTCCCCGAGGGGATCGTCTGGTGGATGGGGGTACGCCGCGCAGAGCGTCGGAAGGGCGTGGGCCGCATGCTCCTCGTCGCCGCGGCCCGGGCCACGAAGGCCGCCGGGGGCACCCACCTGCTGGCGGAACCTGAGGATGTTCCCGAGGCCCGCGCATTCCTCCGAGCCCTCCGCTTCCGCGATCGCGGAACCCGGGATCTGCTGCTCCAACGCGGTGAGCTCGACACCCCGGTCTCCGGTGTCTGACACCGGAGTTTCCCACGCGCCGGAACCACGTGCCGGTGTCTGACACCGGAGGTCCCCACCCGGCAACCCGGTAAACGACCCCGAGCACCGGAGGCACGCTCGGATGTCTGACACCAGCGTCCGCTACGCGTCGGTGAACAGCGCCGTCGAGAGATACCTCTCGCCGGTGTCGCAGATGATCGTGACGATCACCTTGCCAGCGTTCTCCGGTCGCTTGGCCAACTGGACCGCGGCCCATGCGTTGGCTCCGCTCGAGATGCCGCTGAGAATGCCTTCCTCCTTGGCCAGGCGGCGGGACATTTCGAGGGCGTCGTCGGCCGTTGCCTGAATGATCTCGTCGTACACCGCGGTATCGAGCACGCCGGGAACGAATCCCGCACCGATCCCTTGGATGCGATGCGGTGACGGGTCGCCGCCCGACAGAACCGGGGAATCGGCGGGCTCCACCGCGACGACACGCACCGCCGGGTTCCGCTCCTTGAGCAGGTGCCCCACTCCCGTGATGCTGCCACCGGTGCCCACGCCGGCGACGAAGACATCGACGACGCCGTCCGTGTCGGCCCAGATCTCCTCGCCCGTGGTGCGGTAGTGCACGTCCGGGTTGGCCGGGTTCTCGAACTGCTGGGGAACAAACGCTCCAGGGGTCTCGGCGGCGATCGCCTGGGCCCGGGCGATCGCCCCACGCATGCCCTCGGTACCGGGGGTGAGCACGAGCTCAGCGCCGAACGCCTTGAGCAGCGCACGCCGCTCCATGCTCATGGTCTCGGGCATGGTGAGGATGCAGCGATATCCCTTCGCTGCCGCCACGAACGCCAAGGCAATGCCCGTATTCCCCGAGGTGGGCTCCACGATCACACTCTCTCCGGGGGTGAGGAGTCCCTCGGCCTCGGCGGCCTCGACCATGGCGAGTCCGATCCGGTCCTTCACACTGCCGGCCGGGTTCGCCGACTCGAGCTTTCCGAGGATGGTGGCCCCGGAGCCCTCGGCGATGGAGGAGAGCCGCACAAGGGGCGTACCCCCGACGAGGTCGGTCATTGAGTTGATGATCGGCATGCGGGTGAGGCTACCAGCGCGGACCAGCGCAACGGGTTCGGGGACGTGAGGATGTCGTCCGCCGCAATGTGACCCGAATCCCCACGACGAATACCCCTGACCGTGGGGCCTAGACGCCAAACCCTCGATCGGGGGAATCCGCATCCATCCGCGCACGCCGTCTCCGGCCGCCAATCTGGTTCGTCCAATCCCCCGGACGACATCCCCCGCTCCCATCCTGCCGCCGACACGGGAGCAGGCGCGCCCCGGGCGCACACTCCCCGCGCCGGGGCCGGGGCCTACAGTGGGGTCACCCTCCTCGGCACGGACGGAGTGATGGAGCGCGCCTCCCGGGCGGCATCTACGAGGGCGGCGACAACCCGGCTCGTAGGATCGACCTCGGGGTGCCACTGCACACCAAGGGCGAATGCGCAGGCCGGCATCTCGATCGCCTCGATCACGTCGTCGCCATCTGCGTGGCCGGTGAGGACGATCCCGTCCCCGAGCCGGTCCACGGCCTGATGATGATGCGACGGGACCACGTGCGCGTGCTCTCCGGCCACGCGCGCCGCGAGCGACCCGGGAGTGAGATGGACGAGATGGTCGTTGCCCGCGAAGGTACCCATGGTCCGGCAATGCGTGTCGGCGCTCGGCGACTCCGGCAGGTGCTGGGTGAGCGTGCCGCCAAAGGCGATGTTGAGCAGTTGCATGCCCCGACAGATACCGAGGAACGGCATGTCGCGTGCGATGGCCTCCGCCACCAACGCCAACTCGAACTGGTCGCGTGCCGAATCGGGCTCCTCGGCTTCGGCGTGGGGATTGCGTCCGTACCGGGTGGCCTCAACATCCGTTCCGCCCGTAAGGATCAGGCCGTTGGCGGTATCGAGCACGGGACCCACATCACCGGTGTGAGGCGGAAGCACCAATGCGATACCCCCGGCCGCCTGCACCTGCCACACGTAGTCGGCCGCGAGTGTCGCAGCGGGCTGGTCCCACGGACCCCACCGCGCGGGGAGTACCGCGCAGGCGATGAGAATGACCGGAGGAAGCATCCCGGTCAGATGTGGAACTTGGAGGACACGGCGAGGACGGTACCCGGTCGCAAGCCCTAACCGCCCATGGTGCCGCGGGTTTCGCCGATGCACGGCACGACACCGGACGGCACGCGGCGGCACGAAAAGGCAACACGAGTGGCAACACTCGCCGGGGGCCAACGCCCGGGCCTTGGGGACAAGGCGCGGCCCCCCGTAATGCCCCAGCGCTAGGCGGGATACGTGGGGGCCATAACCTATGGCCCCCCTTAGAGGGGGCGGGGTTCTGGCCCTTCTGCGGCTCGTCCCACCTCACGCCGGTTTTTTTGGTGGGGTGTTGGTGTTACCCCGGCTCCCTTGGATCGTATATCTCCGGGGTTTGGCCGTGATCCGGCAACATCCGCGCTGGCGCCGCCTGATCCGCCCGCGGCCGGACCCACCACGCCCCGGCTAGAAACGCCGCTGGCGGGTGGCCCCTCCTACGGCTCCGAGGTGGCGGCGCTCGTCCTCGAACACCTCGGCATGACCTTGATGCCGTGGCAGGTTCACGCAATCTCCGGCCAACTAGAGCACGACGAAAGCGGCGACCTCATTCATCGGCGGAGTCTCGTGTCGGTCGCGCGGCAGAACGGTAAGACCGTTGCGCTCACGGCCCTGGTCCTTTGGCGCTGACCGCCGCGCCTCGTCGCCGCGCCGCTCCGCTCCTGGTCATCTCGACCGCCCACAAACTTGACCTCGCGGTGGAAATCTTCGAGCACCTCGCGCTCCCCGGCGGCGGTCTTGGAGTCCGCCACGCTCCCTACGCCCGCGAGCGCCCCGCGACTACTTGGCGGCGGCCGCTCGGGGAGCCACGCGCACCCGCTTGATAATGGTCGCAGG
>SHVE01000007.1 GCA_009694365.1 Thermoleophilia bacterium
CAGCCGCCCGCTGTTCTCACGCGAGGGTCGCGGCGGCAGTGGGGGCAGGCTTGCCGCGCACGAGGAGCCTAACCAGCACACGCGGCGGAGGCCCGTGGCAGGACCGGTGGCGTTTTTTTGATGGCAACCAACCGATGCCCCCGAACCCAGTGATCTCTATATCTCGAAAAGAGAACGCACGGGAGCTGATCCCTGCGGATACCGGCGTCGCCCTTCTCGGCAGATTCGCTTACGGAATCCTGAGGTAGCACCGGTGGTAGCACGCGCCGAGCATTCCCGGCACACCTGGCACACCTGACCCGCGCAACTAAGCTGTTTTCGCATGGCTGCGCGGGTCCGAATGGGCGCGGCAGGACTCGAACCTGCGACCCAGGGATTATGAGTCCCCTGCTCTAACCAGCTGAGCTACGCGCCCGTCTCCCGAGATTGTGGCACTCGCCGGATGGGGCCGGACCGACGGGAGGTCAGGCCTGCTGATCGCGGCATCCTGCTGGCGTCCATGTGGTGTTCTGGAAACGCACTGGCCTCGTGGAGGCCGGTGACGCGTCTACGACAGCACCTCGCCTCACCATTGATCGATGGTCGCGGGTCGAACGTTCCCTGCGTAAAAATCCTCCCGGTCACGCTTGTCGTCATGGCCGGTGTCGCCGCCGCGCCGCTGCCCTTTGGGGTCACCGGTTCCGGCGGGCCGGTCCCTATCCCCGTGGCTGCGGTCGCCAGCGTATCGGTGAACACGACCGCGGGACTGAAGACGGCGAAGTGGGCCAAGCGCATCACCGTGACCTACGGCAAGAAGACGGTGCGCATGAGGGCGAGTGGCATCCCCAACCACACTCGGCCGGAGTACTACGCCGTGCCGAAGGGGGGTGTGAAGGTGGTGACAAGGAGACCGCCCAGGTACTCCAAGATCCGACGGCGGCGCAGGACTACGACTTTACGATCCCCACCAGGGCCACGTACACCACGAGCACCACGGACGCGCCGCTCGGATCCATCGGGATCCTGATTTCGGACGCCGTGCTGTTCAATCCCTACGAGGCCGACGGAACCACAGTGGCGATGTCGAGCAACTTCTTCCTTACGGGCCCCGACAGCCAGAAGGTGTGGTTCGTCGACAGTTGCTCTGGTCATCCGGGAGCCAATGGGCAGTACCACTACCACGCCCTACCGGCCTGCGTGACATCCCAGGTGGACACCGGTACCCACCTCTCGCACATCAGCGGCCTCGCCTCCGACGGGTTCCCCATCTACGGCAAGCGCGACCTGCGTGGCAAGGTTGTGAGCGCGGGGAAGCTCGACAAGTGCAATGGCATCACCAGCGCCACCCCCGAGTTTCCGGATGGCATCTACCACTACGTTCTGCCCGGGACGACGAACCGGACGTCGTCCATCCGGTGCTTCCACGGTACGGTCGACCCCGACCTCATCGTGCGTATGCCGCCGATGCCGGGGCCGCCAGATACGGGACCGCTAGGTATGGGACCCCCGGGTATGGGACCACCACCGCGCGCGATCACCGGGCACGCGAACCATCGGTAGAACGGGCGCCGTTCGCTGAGGGTCGTCGGGGCTCCGACGGTGAGGTCATTCCGGGCGTGGCTACCTACTGCGCGCATGCTCACGGCGACGCGTCCGTTGTCCCCTGATCTCGCGCCGTCCCGCGCCGGCTCCGTGTCGGTGCGCACGTTGCGCAGTCGGTGTGCGGTGGTCGCGACGATCCCCGGATGGTGGCGCTACGGGTGAGATGCGCGCAGGCCGTTCGCCAGTGACACGCCCATGAGGGGTGGCACGGAGTCGACGGTGGCGAATACGCGGTTCTCCGCGACGCTCCGGGTATAGCGGATAGCCCCAGATGGCTGCTGAAGGCCCCGGATGAACCGCAGGGCCACCGCCGGTGAGCGCCCCGTGGCGATCTCGGCCCGTGCGACGAGGGCCGTGGTGTTGGCGCTCGGGGCCTCACCCCGAGTGGTGCTCCATCCGCCCGCCGTGCGCTGGGACGCGATCCAAGCCATCGCTGTACGGATGGTGGCGTTTGTGGCCGGAGTTCCTGCCGCACGTAGCGCCACGACTGAGATTGCGGTGCTGTCCACATCGGGGGCGTCGGTGGGGTCGAGGGCGAATGACCACCCGGCGCCCGAGGTGCGTGCGCGGAGCAGGACGACAGCGGCCGGGGGTATGGAGCGCCCGGCGGTGTGCAGGGCGATCATCGACAGGGCCTGATCGAAGGCGGTCTCGCCGAAGCGACCACGTGTGAGGTGCCGATTGATGCGGGCGATGTAGTCGGTGCCCCCCAACCGGGCGGGATTGCCCCCGCCGGCCACTACGCCGATGGCCACCTTGGCGGCGCCTCCCGCGGTGTCGGCGTAAGCGGGGGCGGCGCGGGCGAGCGCCGCCAGGCGCGATGAGAGCGATGTGACGGTGGCGCCGGAAACCCGGAGCGCGGTGATGATGTCCGCCTGCTGACTGGCAGGCAGACCGGACGTGCGAATGGTGGCGAGCCACATCACCGCGCGCGAGGCGGTCCGTAGGTCGGAGGCGCTCCCCCCCGCTGTGAGCGCGACCGGGGGGATGAGGCCGGCGACCACGATGGCCACGACGATGTGCCTCGCCATACGGCCTCCGGCGTTGCCACCGGTGGTGGTCGGCGTCGTGTGGCCCGTGCCATCGCAAGCCGTGGTGGGTGATGGGTACCGCACCGTCACACCGCACGGGCTCGGTCGGGTTGCGCGGTCGTTGTCGGGGCTCATCGTTACGGTGACGGTAGCGGCCGCAACGCCAGGAGGGGTGCCTGCGTATCCGCTAGGTCGCTGGTGCCCGTGGTACCACTGCCAGCGCTTACCGGTAGGGCGCGCGAGTCCGGGAGCAGTAGGTCGCACGGGCTCATCGGGGAGATCCGGTTGGTGCTCGACGACCTCGCCGCCATCGTCACGTCGCACAACGCGCAGGGACCGCAGGTCTACGCCGCCCAGATGCTCCTCGACCATCCCGCGCTCGATGAGGCACAGGTCTTGGCCGATGCGATCCTCACGGTCGAAGCGTTTCACACAGGCCTGTCCCCTGAACGAGGCTCGGCGACGGCAATCTGATCCCGGATCGACATCGAATGTCGCGTAGGACGTTGGCGACCGCAACCGGGGGTCATCGCGTGGAGAATCGGCGGGCCCATTGCCCGGGGACTTCGTGTATGGGCCGTCTGGGATTCGAACCCAGGACCTTGGGATTAAAAGTCCCCTGCTCTGACCAACTGAGCTAACGGCCCGGGGGAAGGCTAGTGGCCCACTCCGCTGTCGCGTGGGCGAGCGACGCGGTCCCATCGAGCATCGCCGCGAGCCCGTCCACGATGCGAGCCGCTTCGGGGGCCACCTCCCCATCCACTTCGAATTGGTTCCGGGCGAGGGCGAATGCAGTGGCCGGATCGTCACAGCCGCGGCGGCGATCGCATGGTCCACTGACGCCATCGCCACGGCAACGCTGGCATGTGCGCGGTAGCTCCCGACTGGCTCGATGAACGCGGGGACGAACGCGGTACGTGTAGCCGTCATCCCGATGGGAGGTCGGCCGATGGCCAGTCCCACCGCGAGGGGCCTGGTGACCGCCCGCCCCATGCGTATGGCGGCCCGGGAAGAGGGCCATCCCGTTCCGGGGGTCGCAAGGTGCACCGCTCGCCACGTGGTCTCTCCCTGGGTCGGTACGCCCCATGCCATTCCCGCCGTCGGGCAACCGGTGGCGGTCGCTAGGGTTGCCCCATGCCACTCCTTGGTGACGACGAGATCTCGATCGCGCTCGCGCTTCTTCCCGGGTGGGGGCTGGAGGCCGGCGCCCTAGCCAAGGACTACGTCTTCCCCGAGGGCTTTGCCCGTGCCATCGCGTTTGTGGATGCGGTCGCCGCCGCCGCCGAGGTCGCCGATCATCACCCGGACATCGACGTCCGGTGGAACACCGTCACGCTACGGTGGGTGACGCATTCGGTGGGGGGCATCACCCCGAAGGACACCGCGCTGGCGGCGGAGTGCGACCGGCTGGCGGTGGTATGAGCCGCGCCGCATTCCGGGTGGGTCGGACGATCGCCTTCCGCATGGACCCGGAGACGGCGCACGCTGTGGCGCTCTGTGCCGTGCGGAGTGGGGCACCCCTGCTTGTACCCGGCACGCGGTGGCGTACCCGCCGCGTGCCGTCGGTGACCCAAGATCTGATGGGTCTGCGCTTCGATGGTCCGGTGGGGCTCGCCGCCGGGTACGACAAGTACGCCCGCGCCGTACGGGCGTGGGGTCGTCTGGGATTCGGATTTGCCGAGATCGGCACCGTCACTGCGCACGCTCAACCGGGTAATCCCCGCCCGCGCTTGTTCCGGCTGCCGGACGACGAGGCCATCGTCAACCGGATGGGCTTCAACAACGACGGTGCTGAGATCACGGCTCGTCGTATCGCGGGCGCACGCCGAGGCAGGGGCGCCGGCATCCCCATCGCCGTGAATATCGGCAAGTCGAAGGTGACCCCGCTCGCGGACGCCGCCGCCGATCACGTGGCGTCGTTCCGGATTCTGCGCGGCGTAGCCGATCTGGTGGTGGTCAATGTGTCTTCGCCCAACACCCCTGGGCTACGCGAGTTGCAGGACCGCGACCACCTGATGTCCATCCTCGGTGCGCTGCGCGATGAGGACGCCGCGATGTGCCGCCGTGACGGCTGTGCGGCGATGCCGTTGCTGGTGAAGCTGGCCCCCGACCTGCCCGACGCGCAGATCGAGGACGCCGTGGACCTCGCGGGCGAACTGGGGCTTGCCGGCGTGGTGCTCACCAACACGACCGTCTCGCGTGAGGGGTTGCGGAACCCCGGGGCCCCCGGTGCGTCGGAGCAGGGTGGCCTCTCGGGTCCACCCCTCCGCCGCCGTGCTGATGAGGCCGTGCGTATTGCCGCTCGTCGCGCTGCCGGCGACTTGGTCATCGTGGGCGTGGGCGGAATCATGGACTCCGATGATGCGTGGGACCGCATCGCGAGTGGCGCCGCCCTGGTCGAGGTGTGGACCGGTCTGGTGTACCGCGGCCCGCTCGTCGCTCGCGATATCACCGCCGGGCTGATCCGTCGCATGGCGGCGGAGGGGGTGGGGCACATCTCCGAACTGCGGGGCACGGCGCTCGGCGCCACCGGATGACACTGATCGCCGAACTGGCGATCATCCTCGCGGCGGTCGCGGCCGCGTCGATGATCGGCGCGAGGCTGCGCCTCCCGGCCATCCCCCTCTTCATCCTGGCCGGGATCATCCTCGGGCCGCACGCACCGTTTCCCGCGGTCATCCCGCTGGACGAGCCCCTGTTCTTGATCGGGGAGATCGGGATCATCCTGTTGCTGTTCTACCTGGGTCTCGAGTTCAGCCTCGACCGGATCCTGCAGGCGCGGTCGTTGGTGCTGACCGGCGGGGTGGTGGATCTGCTTATCAACGGCGGGCTGGGTCTGGCGATGGGCCTGTTCCTGCTCGGCCCGGGCCCTGAGGCGATCCTGCTGGCGGGCATCGTCTACGTGTCGAGCACCGGGATCATCACGCAAGCGCTCTTCGACTTCCGGCGTCTGGCGGACGACGAGACCGACCTCATTCTGGGCGTGTTGGTGTTCGAAGATCTCGCGGTGGCACTGTTTCTGGGAGTGGCGTCCGGATTGGCGGTGGGCACGGCGGTGGATGCCGGTGGCGTGGCCATCCACACGGCTGTCGTTGTGGCGTTCGTGGTGCTGTTCCTCCTCGCCAGTCGGTACCTGCCGCGCTACATCGACCGGGTGAGCCCGTTCGTCGAACGCGAACGGCTGGTGTTCGCATCACTGGCGCTGGTGGTGGGCTCGGCCGCGCTGGCGGAGTGGGCCGGTCTCTCGGCGCCCATCGGGGCGCTGCTCGCGGGGATCCTGCTCTCCGGCACCGAGGTGCGCGACCGGATCGAGCGGCATCTCTACGGCCTGCGCGACTTTGCCGCCGCCGTCTTCTTCCTCATCGTTGGCCTACAGATCGATATGGGGTCGCTGGGGAGTGTGTGGGCGTGGCTGGTAATCGCCGTCGTTGTCGCGGTGGTCGGCAAGATCGCGGGCGGCTGGATCGCCGGGCGGGCGACCGGATTCAGCAAGCGGCAGTCGCTGGTGGTGGGCACGAGTCTCATCGCGCGGGGCGAGTTCACGTTGGTGTTGGCCCAGTTGGCGGTACTCGGTACGGCGCTCGCGCCGGAGTTCCGGGAGCGAATCCTCTCGTTCGCCGGGCTGTTCGTGTTGGTAACGGCGGTGGTCGGGGTGATACTTATGCGTGAGTCCCGGACGGTGGGACGCGCCATCTTCGCGAGGAGGGCACGGTCGTGATCGAGGTCCGAGAGACGCGCCTTCCCGGCGTGGGCAAGAAGTTCACGATGCGCACCTCGCGGGGCGAGGATGTGTGCGCCGTGGTGCACACCGACGGCCGTCGCGAGCTGTACCACCGCGTCGACCCGGACGAGGACCCCGACACGGTCATCGTGATGACCGACGACGAGGCGCGGCAACTGGGGTCCATACTCGGAGGCGTCGTCTACCGCCCGGAGTTGGTGCAGCAGTTGGACGTCGCCCTTAAGGATCTGGCGATCGAGTGGGTGGACATTCCGGACAGCAGCCCGCTGGTGGGACGGTCGGTGGCCACCTCTCGTATCCGTCACACCACCGGTGGCACGATCGTGGCGATCATCCGGGACGGGGGGGCGATCCCCATGCCCCACTCGACCGAGGCGATCCGTGCGGGCGACACGCTCGTGATCCTCACAAGCCCGGATACGTTCGGAGACATCCAGCGACTCGTGGCGGAAGGGCCGCCGCCGGACATTGCCTGACCCCCTCGGGGGCCCGTCGCCCCTGAGGGATCCGGATCGCCGGGACCTGTGGTCGGTGCTTCGCGGGAGGGGCACTCCGTCGCTACGCGGCCTGCTCACGCGCGTGGTGGTGGGCGTGGGCCTCGTTTTTGGAGTGTTGATGGCCCTCGCGATCGTCGGTGTCGTCGCATCCACGTCGTCGTATCGCGACGACCAACAGGCCGCCGTGGACCGTGCCCAGGTTTCCGAGGCGATCCTCGTCAACCTGCTCAACGCCGAGACCGGTGTGAGCGGGTACACGCTCACCGGCCGGCGCACGTACCTCGTTCCGTACGTTGATGCCGAGGACTCCCACCCGCGCAATATCACGCGCCTGCGCGGCCTCGTGAGGGGCAACAATGGGCTCGAGGACGCCGTGAACACAATCGATCAGGCGGCGAGCCTCTGGTTTGCTGAGGCCCGGACTCTGGTGGAACTGCGGACACGAGGTGACATCACCGGCGCCGTGGAACGGATCGGCGAGGGGATCACCACGGTACGCCTCGACGCCGTGCGTGCGGAACAGGCCGCCCTCCGGCAACTGGTGGAGAACGAGCGCATTCGGGCGCTCCGGGCGGCCGACCGCCGACGGCTACTGGCGATCCTGGCCATTGTCGGTGGCGCGATCCTCGCCGTGCTCACGGTGGTTGCGGCCACCCGGTTGCTGTGGCGGCGCGTGGGCGGACCGCTCGGTGCTCTCGCCCAGGGCGTGCGGCGCGTCGGCGCCGGTGAGACGGGGCAGACGGTCCCGCCGCCCGAGAACGCCGCCCGCGAGGTGGTGTCGCTGGTCAACTCGTTCAATGAGATGCAGGGGCAGGTCGTGGCGCAGCGCGATGCCGCCGAGAGCAGTGCTCGTCGCTCGGAGGCCGCACGCGCCGAGCGGCGCCTCTGGCGCATGGTCGAGAAGGGGCTGCTGCCCGAGAACCTTCCAAGCGTTCCCGGCCTACGTTTGGCCGCCCGCTATCTGCCCACGAGCCCCGGGCTTGCGATCGGTGGCGACTTCTACGACGCGCGCATGCTGCCCGACGGACGTCTGGTGGCCGTAATGGGCGATGTGGTGGGACACGGTGCCGAGTCGGCGGCCCGGGCGGCGCGGATGCGGTTCGGCTGGAGCGCGCTGGTGGCGGTGGACCCGGACCCCGCGCGGGTGTTCGGCGTGCTCAACACCCATATTGCGGAGCCCCATGAGCGCGGCCAAGGGATCTTCGCCACCATGTGCCAGTGCATCGTGCACCCCGACGGTCGGGCTCAGGTGGCGCTGGCCGGGCACCCACGCCCCATCATCATCGACGGCGAGTCGGCGTCCTTGGTCGAGGTGGATGCCCGCGGACCCATCCTCGGACTGCTCGACGAGGTGGAGTGGCCGGTGACCGAAGTGCAGATCCCGGAGGGGGGGTTGCTCGTCATCTACACGGACGGCCTAATTGAGGCGCGTCGTGACGACGAGATCTTTGGATGGGCGCGTGTGGCCGAGACGCTCATCTCGATGCGGCACGTGCCGCTTGAGGAGCGCATCGCGTACCTCACCGACGCGGCGCGGCGGTTTGACGATGGCAACCTGCGCGACGACGTGGCGGTGCTCGTCGTGCAGAGGGTCGCCCTGATCTAGGCCGGGCGGACCCCCACGAGGACACCGCGGGGGATGGACTCAGGCTCACGTCACGCCCCCCGGATTTCGCGGGGCACCTCACGGGAACACCGCGGGAACACGGTCCACGAGATTCACCTAAGGCCACCACGGATCTCGCGACGGCGCCCGACGATCCGTGGGCGTGCCCTAGTCCCCATGGACCCCGCAGCAGCGCCCCACGGGGAAGGCCCGGGAGATGGCTGCGAGTCGGTACCCCTGCGTGTGCTCGGTCGGCACATAGGTGTCGAGGCCGGGTTCTTCATCCACCGTGTGACGGAGGCGGCGTACGAGGACGTCCACGAACCGGTCGCCCTCGCAGCGACCTCCTCCCCTCACGCGGGCGAGGAGGTCGCTGCGCGTGAGGGTGTGCCCTGTCGCATTGGTGAGGGTCCCCAGACGACGCGCGTCGAGTCGGTGGTCACGTACTTCTTGGGTACGTAGGCGCAGGCGCAACGGGCGGGGTACGGCTTCGTGCCTCTTCCGGGAGCACTGCGGACACTCGCGAACCGGCAGTTGTCGATGGCGTAGCAGCAACGCGCGTCTCAGCGCGTTTCACACGATGTTCACATTAGGCACGGCAGGATTCATGTCGTGTCTGATGTCGTCTCCGAGGGCGTCCGTTGACGCCCCCACCACCTCCGCCTGCCGCGGTGGCTGATCCGCGCGGACCCGCACCGCGCCTGAGGAGGCCGCGCGGGAGCGTACTGGCCGATCGCGGCTACGCGATCCTCGCCGCCGCCGCCAGTGTGGTGGCGGTGGTGTTCGTGGCGTACCTGCTCATCGTCACCATGGCCAACACGGGCGATCTGTGGTCCACCTATGGGGTGTGGGGATTTGTCACCGGCACCCAGTGGATGCCCACACCCGCCACCGGTGAGGCCCTATACGGCGCGCTCCCGTTCGTCTACGGCACCCTGATGACGTCGTTCATCGCCCTGGCGATCGCCGTCCCGGTATCGGTGGGGATCGCGCTCGCCACGGTGGTGTTCCTGCCGCGGCGGCTCCGTGGACTTGCCGGGGGCTTCATCAACCTGCTCGCCGCCGTCCCGTCGGTCATCTTCGGATTGTGGGGCGTGACCATTCTGGTGCCCTTCCTGCGACCCGTCCTCGACTGGGTCTCCGGGACCTTCGGCGGTCTCAACCTCTTCGGATGGCACCCGTTCGAGGGGCCGGTGACGTCGGGCTCGTATTTGGTATCCGGTCTGGTACTGGCCATCATGGTGCTGCCGATCATCACGGCGATCTCGCGGGAGGTTCTCCTCACGGTGCCGCGTGACCAGTCCGAAGCCGCCTATGCACTCGGTGCTACTCGCTGGGAGATGGTGCGCCACTCGATGCTGCCGTGGGCGCGGTCGGGGATCGTGGGGGCATCAGCCCTCGGACTCGGCCGTGCGGTGGGGGAAACCATCGCCATCGTCATGCTGCTCGGAAACACGCCCGGTATCTTCACGCCGCTCGTCGGACCCGGTGCGACGCTGTCGAGCGTCATCGCCCTGCAGACCGGTGAGGCGAGCGGAATGCAGTTGTCGGCGCTCACCGGGCTCGCGGTCGTGCTCTTCGTTATCGCGTTCCTCATCAACGCCGCCGCTCGTCTGCTCGTGCGCCGCGCCGAGGCGGGGCAGACCCGGCGCGGTGGGATCCTCCGACGCGGCCGCGCGTGGGTGACGGGTGTGGTACGCGGGCCGGTGGTGCCGAGTGCACCGCCCCCGCCCCCCGTGAGCGCGGCTCCCGCTGGTGGCCTCCCCGTCGACCGGGTGGCCCCCCTGCGCCGCGCGCCGTCGATCATTCGCGGGCCCGGAGCGGTGTCGGGGTCACGCGTCGTACGCTCGCGCATCGCCGAGGGGTTCGTGTGGTTCAGCCTGCTCTTTGGACTCGTTCCCCTCATCGCGGTACTCACGGAGATGCTTCTGAAGGGCCTCCCGGCGATCGCACCCGGGTTCTTCACCCAGTTGCCACCACTCGACCCGTCGAGTTACGGCGGGGGCATCTCCAGTGCGCTCGTGGGCACGCTCATCCTCATGGCCATCGCGCTCCTCGTGGCGGCACCCCTCGGCGTGCTCACGGCGTTGTATATCCGTGATGTGGCCCGGCCCGGGCGCTGGAGCGGTCGCGCGGGGTCGGCCGTGGGATTTGTGGTGGACATCCTGCTCGGCGTGCCGTCGGTCGTGGTGGGCCTCATCGTGTATCTCGGCATCGTGGTGGTGCAAGGGCACTTCTCCGCCCTGGCCGGTGGTGTCGCCCTCGGCGTCATCATGTTCCCCATTGTCGTGCGCGCGGCGGATGAGGTACTCCGGCTCGTGCCCCGGGGCCAGACCGAGGCGGCGCTGGCATTGGGAGCACCCAAGTGGCGCACCACTGCGTCGGTGGTGCTCCCGATCGCCGGGCCCGGGATACTCACCGGGATTCTGCTGGGCCTCGCCCGTGCATCGGGTGAGACCGCCCCGCTGCTCTTCACATCGCTCGGAAACCAGTTCCTCTCGACGGACCTCACCGCGCCGATCGCCGCCATCCCGCAACTCATCTTCAACAACACGATTCTCACTCAGACGCCGGCATCGCTACAACTTGCGTGGGGCGCCGCCTTGGTGCTGGTTGCGATCATTCTCGCGCTCAACCTCGGAGCATCCGTACTCTCGCGCACGTCGCGTCGGATGGAAGGGCGATGACTAGTGCACCCACGACGACGACCCCGACCACGAAGGGGCCATCTGTGACATCGGACACGTCACCGACCACATCGGTGGTCACCGCCCCGACGGCGCCCACCACGCCCACCCGCGACATCACCGGGCCATTCCCGATGGAGGTACGCGCCCTGTCGGCGTTCTTCGGATCGCACCACGTGGTGCAGGACGTTCACATCGCGTTCCCCACGAACTCCGTGACGGCGATAATTGGGCCGTCGGGGTGTGGCAAATCCACGTTCATCCGGTGTCTCAACCGTATGCACGAGCTGATCCCGAACGCTCGCGTGGAGGGGGATGTGCTGCTGCACGGGCAGGACATTTACGGGAAGGATGCCGATCCGGTCGCGGTGCGGCGCGCCGTGGGGATGGTGTTTCAGCGCCCGAACCCGTTCCCCACCAAGTCCGTCGCCGACAACGTCCTCGCGGGTCCCACGTTCCTGCGGATCAAGGCCGGCCGCGACGAGCGGGCCGCCCTCGTCGAGAAGACCCTCCGGGCGGCAGGTCTCTGGGACGAGGTCAAGAATCGTCTCGACGCTCCCGCTGGTGGTCTGTCGGGTGGTCAGCAGCAGCGCCTGTGCATTGCCCGCGCCCTCGCCGTGGAGCCCGACGTGCTGCTCATGGACGAGCCCTGCTCGGCACTCGACCCGCATTCGACGCTCCGTATCGAAGAGCTCATCCGCGAGTTACGTGAGCGCCTCACCATCGTCATCGTCACGCACAACATGCAGCAGGCCGCCCGCGTGTCGCAGTACACCGCCTTCTTCACAATCGAGGAGGAGGGGCGGCCGGGCCGCCTCATCGAGACCGGCCCCACCCGCGAAATCTTCGGCAACCCGCAGAACCCACGGACCGAGGAATACGTCACCGGGCGGTTCGGCTGAGCAGTGCGACGACCACCGGGGACGACGCCCCCGGTGTGTGACACCTAGGACTTATCCCACTTGGGCTGAGTCAAGTCGTCTGAAGTGGTGTAACCGACTCGTCGGCGTTAGGCAGCAGCCTGCAGCGTGGCCACCTCCTTGCTCTCCTCGCTGCGCGTTACACCACTTCTACCGACGTGACCGGAGTGTCCGGTGTCCGACACCGGGGTGTGGGGTCAGGCTCCTCCCGGGGCCTCTCCGTGTGGGGTGGGCTCGTCCTCCAGCGCCCGCTCCTCGTTTTCGGCGTCTCTACGCAACTGCTTGAAGCTGACGCCCTCAAACAGCAGGAAGATGAAGCCGATGACCACGCCCACGATCATCTCCGTGGCCTGCAGCACGATGGAAAAGGCGAGCGCGTCGGCCGCACTCACTCCGTAGGAAGCGGTCAGGGGCACCACGGCGGCGGCTTGGAATACCACGAGGTTGCCCGGGAGGATTGGGAAGCTCTGGGCCACCGTGATGGTGACGAGAAGTAATCCGGCTCCGCCCCAGCCGACATGGCCGAGGCCGAAGGCGACGAGGGTGGCGTAGATCCCGGCCCACTGCGCCAGCCAGGTGCCGAAGCTCGGGACCGCCACCAGGCTCATCCGCCGTGGGTTCCGCAGACTGGCGTGGCTCTCGTGAACCGCCGCCCACAGGCGCTGGAAGGCTCGGGTCACTCGGCGCCAGATAGACCCGGTGGACAGCCACGGCGACACTTGGCGCTTGGGATTCTGGAGGAGCGCGGCTCCCACCACGACCACGCAGATGACACCCAGCACCGTGGTGATGATCCACGCGTACGACGGCAGCGGGAGGACGAGGCCGATGAGGATGACGAGGAACACCCACGCGATGGTGGTGATGATGTTCTCCACCACCACGGTCCCGAGCAGTACGGTCGTGGTGACGGTTTCGTGGCGCTTGACGAGACGTCGTCTGGCCAGGAGCACTTTGGCGATCTCACCGACTCGCGCCGCGAGGATCGTGTTGAAGAGAAATCCGACCATGAGCGGACTGAGCAGGTCGAAGAATCGCGTCGGCCGCTTGAGGATGGCAAGCCCGTCGACCACGCCCTTCCACGCCAGACCTTTCAGCAGCACGGACGCGAAGTTGAGGAGCACGGCAACCGCCAACAGCCAGACATTGTCGAGGCGGAATGCCGACAAGATGACATTCCAGTCCACGCGCCAGATGATCAGCAGGATGATGAGAGTGACGACCCCGATCCGGATCGCGTGCCAGCCCCACGGCGGAATACGCCGACGGCCGGGTGCCGGATCGGCCGTCTCGCCACTCATCGGGTCAGTTCGTCCAGCGTCACGAGGTCCAACCCCTTGCTGCGGGCGGCGGCACAGATGTCGGGGATCGCAGCGACCGTGTGCGCGCGCTGGCGTTCCGGATCCCAGCCATCGGCATCGTGCAACAGGAGGATGCAACCTGGCTCGAGTGCATCGGCGGATCGCTTCGCCACCACATCCGGCCCGGGGTCGGCGGAATCGAACACCCCCCTCGTCCAGCCGATCATCTGATACCCCGCCGATCTGACGGTGGCCCACGTTGTCGGGCCACGGAATCCATGGGGGGCACGAAAGATCGGCGAGAGCGCATCGGGACCGGCGGCGTCGGTGATCGCCTGTTCGGTCCGCGCGAGTTGGTCGCGCAGATAGCCGGGGCCACGGAAGACGAGGATCCCGTGGTCGTATCCGTGGCTCCCGATCTGGTGGCCTTCCTCATGGATGCGTCGCACCATCTGGGGGTGGCGCCGTGCCTGGCGCCCGAGGATGAAGAAGGTGGCCGTGACGTTCTCATCGGCCAGCGCATCGAGGATCGCCGGCGTTGAGGGCCCGGGGCCGTCGTCGAAGGTGAGAGCGGCTCGCGGTGACGCCGCGGGACCTCGTGACAGGACCCGTCCGAAGACGGGTGATGCCGGCCGGAACGACGCCCATGCCCCCACCGCTCCTGCCCCCAAAATCACGGCGGACACCATGGGGCTGTGCCGGGCCGCCAGTACCGCCCCCGCCACGATGGCGGACTCGATGGCGACGACACGACGGATCGTCCGGGTCTTGGTCATCGGATCGGTCATTGAGGAATCGCTCCGAGGGTAGCAAGGGCGCACGGGGCGTCGGTGCGGCTGGCACCCACCCGCACCGAGTGCCAGACGGACCGCTACCGGTCTATACTCGCGCGCGTTCACCGTTCCAGGAGCCCCCGTGCCGGTCTACGACTACCGCTGTGAAAAGGGGCATCGCTTCGATGCCTTCCAAGGCATGACCGAGAAACCCTTGAAGAAGTGCGAGGAGTGTGGCGCCAAGGTTGAGCGCGTGCTGCATGCGCCGGCCATCCACTTCAAGGGCAGTGGTTTTCACAACACTGACTACAACACGAAGCCTCGGCCTGTCGAATCGGGTAGCGCCCCCTCGGATGGCGCGAAGCCCGCGTCCGACAGCGGCGGCCAAAAGACCGTGGGCCTCGACAAGATCTGAGCGCAGGACGGGCGTCCCGGCAGGAGCGGCACCGGCAGGCCGACCGCTCGCCAGTCGGGGGTCGACAGACCGCCTCGGGGACGACGGGCACCGGACAGCCCACGCCCCGGCGCTGGTCCGACCTTCCGAATTGTTACGTGTCAGACACCGGGGATGACGTCGGGGGGACGCGGAGCGCGGGAGAATTCACGCGCCCGCGCTGATCCGACCCTCCGAAGTGGTAAGTGTCAGACACCGGTGTCAGACACCGGTGGGGTCGGTCGGCCCGTGGGGGGATCGCAATCGCCTCCTCGGAGGCCACAACGTGGGTCGGTAGGAACCGCTAGGGCCGCACGAAGTCGGTGAGTTGTTTCTCGTCGAGGTCGGGTTCCCCGATGACGTATGAGACGCCACCCACGGTGCGGGGCATTCCGGCCAGCACGATGCGGTCGTTGGGGTCGGACCGGAGGCGCCACTGGAGCCACCCGAGTTTCATCACATCGCTGATGCCCATGTCGGTGCCGAGCGCGCGGATAACGCCGGCACCACGCCAGGGCGAGAAGGGGATGGCCGTCAGGGATGCCAGTTTCGCCTTGAGGCCCGTGACGAACGCCTGCTGGCGCGCGGCGCGGTGGAGGTCGTTGTCGCATTTGCGCACGCGCACGAACTGCAGGGCCGTTTCACCATCGAGATCGATCGGCCCCTGTACGAACGAGACCCTGATGCCGCCGGCGTACGGGCAGTTCTCCAGCGCGGTCGGGTTGTTGACGGTGACGCCACCCACATCGTCCACCATGCGCGTCACACCGTTGAAGCGGATGACGATGAGGTGATGGATCGGGAGGCCCGTGAGGTTACGGACGGCGTCGATGACCCCCTTCTGTCCGGAGAAGTAATGCGCGGCGTTGATCTTCTGAGTGCCATTGCCCGGGAGGTCCACTCGGAAGTCGCGCGGGATCGAGAGCCACTTGACCTTGCCCGCGCCGGGATCGGTGCGCATGACCATGATGGTGTCGGTGCGCGAACGTGTCTCACCCGGCCGGGCGTCCACACCGATCACGAGCGTGTTCTGCGGAGATGACAGGAGCGGGCCGGCCGGGGACAGTGCCGTCTGGGCGGTGGCGGTGACCCGGCGGTGCGCATCCGACACCGCGTCCCGGATACTGATGAATCCGAACACGCCCCAGGTGACGATTCCGAGTATCGCCACGATTCCGACGCGCCAGATCCATCCCCACGCGCCGAGGGTGCGGAACGACCACCACCGGCGCTCGGGTCCGGGGGTCCATGGGTCAGGCACGGGGTCACCGCCCGCGGGCGCGCGCTCTACGGCGCTCGTGCCCTGGGTCAGCTGTTGCAGGCCATCAAGCCCTACGGCCGACTTCCCGCGCGCGATGAAACGGCGATAGGGCTTTTGCTGGGGCGGCATCGGCTGGCGATGGTACCGTCGCCCACGGTGTTTCGGTCTTCGGAGGGTGTATGAGCGTCATCGGCGTCGACCTCGGCGGCACCACGATCGCTGCGGGTCGGCTCGATGCGGATCTCCATCTGACCGCATCGACCGTCATTGCCACTCCCGCCGTAACCCCGGCCATCATCACCGCGATCGCGTCGCTTGCCGCCGCCCTCGCCATCGGCGCACCCGACCCCGACTCCGTCGTCGGCCTCCCCGCCACGTTCGACTCGCTGACGGGGCGTATGGGTGGGTCCCACCACACCCTACGGGCCGGGGTCGACGTGGCAGCCCTCCTCGGCGCGCGGACCTCGATACCGGCGTGTGTGGACAACGACGCGAACCTGGCAGCCCTCGCGGAACATCGTCGGGGTGCGGCGCGCGGCTACGATCACGTGGTCATGCTCACCCTCGGAACGGGTGTCGGTGGCGGCGTCATCATCATCGGCCGGGTGGACCGGGGCGGTCGTGGTCATGGCGCCGAACTCGGGCACATCACAGTGGATGCCGATGGCCTCCGTGTTCGGGGGCATGCCCGAACCGGGGTGGTCTCTCGGCGGCCGGCGACCATCTCCTCGCCCCGGTGCGCGAGGAGTACCGGGGCCGGGCTCTCGCGCCCACGCGTCGCGCCCCACTCGGGGCGGCGTACGTCCGGAACGACACCGGGATGATCGGCGGTGGCATCATGGCCGCCGAGGGCGGGGGCGTGTGAGCGGGCGCCTCATCGTGGTCGCCACGCCCATTGGGACCCTTGACGACCTCTCGCCGCGGGCGGCCGAGGCCCTACGGCAGGCCGACGTGATCGCCTGCGAAGACACCCGGCGCACGGCCACGCTCCTGCGTCACGCGGGGTCGGCCGCCCGCATGGTTCCCACGCACCAGCACAATGAGGCGTCCCGCGCCGCCGATCTCGTGCGGCGCATGGGCGAGGGCGCCACTGTCGTCTTAGTGAGTGACGCCGGCATGCCGGGCGTCAGCGATCCGGGTTCTCGCGTGGTTACGGCGGCGATCGAGGCCGACCTGCCGGTCACGGTCATTCCCGGCCCCGGGGCGGTCGAGACGGCCCTCGTGGCCTCGGGTCTGTCCACCGGCACGGGTTACGCCTTCGCGGGTTTCGCCCCCCGCAAGGCGTTGGACATGCGTCGGTTCATTGAGGGGCTCGACCAGTGGGCGGGTCCGGTGGTCGTGTTTGAGGGTCCCACGCGTGTCGCCACGTTGCTCGCAGCGATCGCTGCGCACGATCCCGAGCGGAGGGTGGCGGTGTGCCGCGAACTCACCAAGGTGCACGAGGAGATCCTCCGTGGATCGGCGCGCGATCTCGCGGAGCGGGTCACCGAGCCGTTACGCGGTGAGGTTACCGTGGTCATCGCCGCACCAGCCGAGGCACCCGCCACCGACGAGGGCGCCCTCGTCGCGGCCATCGTTCCCATGCTCGATGCCGGCATGAGCCCGGCCCGCGCGGCCGATGTGGTGGCCGCGCTCGGTGCGGCCCCGCGCAACGCGGCCTACCGCGCGGCATTGGCCGCTGCGGCGACGCGGGACTCCGCGTAGCGCAGCGCAGGCGCCGGATCGGCGGGCAGGGCGGCCCTCGCCGTGCGCTCCCGTGCGCCATCCCCACCCACCACGGCGCGGGCCACGGATTCGCCTGGGGCCACCACGGCGACGGTGTGCCCCAGAATCCGGGTGCTGACCGTGGCGGCGTCGCCCGCACGCAGTACGCCGCCGGGGCCCCGCACCTCGAGCCCACCCGACAGGTCGACATACACGCCCATCAGACGCCCTTCCGACCTGAGTGACGACCATCCGGAGTTGTGCTGAGCCTTGGGGGCGGGGAGGCCCAGCGCCGCGGCGGCTCGTCCGGCATCGGCCCCGTCAACCTCCACGTCCACGTCGGCCGGTCGCGTGGACATGCCGAGCAGCAGGCGACCGGCACTGCCCGAGAGGCGCCACGACACGCCGCCACGGTCGAGGCGTGCGGCCACCGCCCCGACCACGGCAAGGATGCGCGCGGGGGATGGGGACCCCGTCGCTATGCTGCTTCCCCCGTGCCTGGCCGCTTCTTCATCACGACGCCGATCTATTACGTGAATGCGGACCCCCATGTGGGGCACGCGTACACCACGATCATGGCCGACGTGTTCGCGCGTCACCACCGCCAGCGCGGTGAGGACGTGTTTTTCCTCACCGGTACCGACGAGCACGGAGCGAAGATCGCTCGATCCGCCGAGGACACGGGGCGCACCCCCCGTGAGCACGCGGACGAACTGTCGCGGCGTTTCCGCGAGATGGCCGGCGTGCTCGGCGCGAGCAACGACTTCTTCATTCGCACTACGGACACCCCGCATATGAGCGTCGTGCAGCAGCTCATCCAGCGCATGCACGACACGGGGGACATCTACAAGGGCTCGTACGGAGGGTGGTACTGCACCTCGTGCGAGGCCTTCTACACCGAGGGTGATCTGGCCGAGGGCCAGACCTGCCCCGCCCACCAGCGGCCGGTGGAGTGGATCGAGGAGGACAACTGGTTCTTCCGCCTTTCCGCCTATCGCGACCGGCTCCTCGCGCACTACGACGCCACCCCCGATTTCGTGCGGCCTTCGTCGCGTATGAATGAGGCACGCCGGATGGTGGAGGACGGCCTCGACGACCTCTCGATTAGCCGCGCCCACGTGGAGTGGGGCGTCGCGGTCCCTTGGGACCCGTCGAACACCGTGTACGTGTGGGTGGACGCCCTCTTCAACTACTACACGGCCCTCACCTACGCGGGCGACGGGGGTGCCGACCTCGTCGAGCGGTTTTGGCCGCCCACCCTGCAGTTGATGGCCAAGGACATCCTCAGGTTCCACGCCGTTATCTGGCCCGCCCTGCTCATGAGCGCCGACCTCACGCTCCCCGAGCGCCTCGTCGTGCACGGGTACATCCTCAAGGGTGGTGAGCGCCTGTCCAAGACCACGGGCAACGTCGTGGACCCGTTTCCGTACATCGAGCGGTACGGCCTCGACGCGCTGCGGTACTACCTGTGCCGCGAGATTCAGTTTGGCGAGGACGGAACCTTCACCGATGAGGGCTTCCACACCCGCTACACGAGCGAACTCGCCAACGACTTCGGCAACCTGCTCTCGCGCACGGCCACGATGATCGCGCGCTTCTCGGGCGGCGTCGTTCCTCTCAACCCTGGGGGCGACCTCGAACTCGCCGCCGAGTGCGATGTCGCACGGACCGCCGTGGTGGACGCGTTCTCGCGCGAGGATGTGACCGGAGCTGTCGAGGCCGCGTGGACATGGGTGCGCCGTCTCAATCGCTTGGTCGAGGAGCGCGAACCGTGGGTGCTCGCGAAGGACCACGCTCGCGCACCCGAACTGGACCAAGCGCTCTTCAGCCTTGCCAGCGGCCTCCGTGTCGCCGCCATCCTGTTGTGGCCGGTACTGCCCACCTCATGCGAAACGGTGCTCGTGGCGCTCGGCGAGCCGACCGATCGTGTGGCACTCTTCGACGCGGCGTGGGGCGGCGGCGCACCCGGCGCCCGTGTCGTCATCGGCCCCCCACTGTTCCCGCGCATCGAGGTCGTGGAGGTGGCGACGTAGTCGACTCCCACTGCCATCTTTCCTCGTGCGACGGCCCGGTCGCCGATCTCATCGCCGCCGCACTGGATGCGGGAGTGGCGCGGATGGTCACGATCGGCTGCGGCCGTGAGTCGTCCGAGCAGGTGGTAGCGCTCGCCGAGCGGCACCCCGAGGTGTATGCGGCGGTGGGAGTACATCCGGTGGATGCCGGCCGGGGCAACTGGCGCGACAACGACGTCGACTGGATTCGGGACCTCGCGGCCCACGAGCGGGTGGTGGCGATCGGTGAGTGCGGTTTGGATCATTTTCATCCGCGTACCACGCCGGATGCACAGGAGCGTGCGTTCCGCATGCAGGGCGACATCGCCGGCGATCTCGCCCTGCCGCTCATCATCCACACCCGTGATGCCGCCGACGACACCATGGCCGTCCTCCGCGACCTCGACCTTCCGCGCGTGGTGCTGCACTGCTTCTCGATCCCCCAGTATCTCGACGAGGCCGTCGGGCGGGGATGGGTGATCAGCCTCGCGGGACCGGTGACCTACCCAGCGAACGTCGAACTGCGGTCGGCCGTGGCCCGGATCCCGGAGGCCAACCTCATGGTCGAGACCGACGCGCCCTACCTTGCCCCCGTGCCGATGCGCGGCAAGCGCAATCAGCCGGCGTTCGTGGCCCACACGCTCGCGTGCGTGGCGGTGTTGCGCGGGGACGACCTCGCCCATCTCGATCGCGCCACTACGGCCACTGCCGCGCGCGTCTTCGGCTGGTGAGCCCTCCCCCGGAGCGTGTGGGCACCCAGCGCCTCATGGAGCGCCACGGCATTCGGCCGGACACCGACCTGGGCCAGCACTTCCTGCTCGACGAGAACCTTGTGGACCTCGCCATTCGCATGGCCGAGGTGGGGCCCGACGACGTGGTGCTGGAGATCGGCGCCGGGCTCGGAACGCTCACCGCCGCACTGGCGCGCGGGGCCCGGACGGTTCATGCGCTCGAGATGGACCGACGTCTGGAGGCCCCGCTCATGGAGAGCACGGCCGGCACGGGCGACGTCCGCATCGTCTGGGGCGATTGCATGAAGATGGACCTCGCGGCGCTCGATCCTGCCCCGACGTGCGTGGTGAGCAACCTGCCGTACCACGTGGCCACCCCCGTGCTCATCGAGACCATCGCGTGTCTCCCCCACGTGCAGAGATGGGCGCTCATGACCCAGCGGGAGGTCGCGGACCGGTGGCTGGCGGATCCGGGGTCACGCCTGTACGGCGGGCCGTCGGTCGTGATCCAACTCGCCGCCATGAGCACTGGACGCCGGTCGGTGTCGCGCACGGTCTTTACGCCTCGGCCTCGTGTCGACTCGGCGCTCGTTTCGCTCCGGCGCACCGGTCCGGCGGCCTCGCGCAATGTACAGGCGCTCGTTCGCGCGGCGTTCGCGGTGCGCCGCAAAACTCTGGTCAACGCCCTCGGGAACGCCGGTGCCGATCGCGATGCGGTGCGTGCGGCCATCGAGCAGTTCGGTCTCTCGCCGTCGGTACGCCCCGAGCAGATCGCGCCCCCCATATACCCGCGGCTCGCAGAGGTGCTCGCATGGACCGTGTGAGCCTGCCCGCCCGCCCGAAGCTCAATCTGCGGCTGCTGGTGGGTCCGGTGTCCGCCGACGGCTATCACCCGCTGCAGTCACTCATGGTGGCGCTCGACGGCCTCGCCGATCAGGTAACCGTGCAGCGCGCCGACGTCCGCGTTCTTGAGTGTCCCGGAGTGGAGGGACCCGACCACCGCAACCTCGCGTGGGCCGCGCTCGACGCTCTGGCGGACGAGGTGGGGGAGTCGCTCCCCGCGCTGGCGATCACCATCGACAAGGTACTGCCAACCCAAGCGGGGATGGGCGGTGGGTCGAGCGACGCTGCGGCCACTCTGCTCGCTGCTGATCAGTTGCTGGGACTGGGCCTCGGCCACGATCGTCTGGAACGCGCGGCCGCGGCCGTGGGTTCGGACGTGCCCTTCTTCATCCGCGGCGGTGCACAGTGGGCCACCGGTCGCGGAGAGGTGTTGGAGCCCGCGAGGTGCCCCGGGTTTGAGGCGGTCATCGTGGCCCCTGAGAGGGGCCTGTCCACTCGCACGGTCTACGCCGCGTTCGATGCGCTGCCCGCACCCCCGTCTGACAGTGGGGGTCCCCCGCCCGCCGACGCGGCGGGCCTTGCGGCTTGGTGCCGCAACGACCTCTGGCCCGCCGCGCGCAGGCTGGCGCCCGATCTTGCGGTGATCCACGACGCGTTGGTGAGCGCCGGAGCGGCTACGCCGCTCCTCTGTGGCAGCGGATCGGCCATGTGCGGTATCACCATCACGGCCGACGCGGCCGATGCGATGGCCGAGCGGCTGCGCCACGCAGTACCCGGTGCGCGGGTGATGCGTGTGAGGTTCCCCGGGGCCTAGGCCCCGATGGGCAGTGTCGCCGTGAGGGTGCTGACCGTGCCGTCCCCGTTGGCGCCCAGAGATCAGGCGCTCGGGGCGATTTCGGTGATGAACGCCGGTCCGAGGCCCGGTGCGCCGGCCGTGGGTCCCCCACCGTCATCGGTGATCATCACGCGTGCGGTACTTCGGCGCGCTCCGGGTGGGCAGCGGTTGTCCAGCCCCGGTAACGATCCGGCCGCGGAGTCAATCAATTCGCCCGCGGGACTTTGGCCACTCGTGTGCTGAGGTCCCCGGTCTCCCCGTCGGGCGGCCACGCACCGGCCGTCCGTGGTCATCCTCAGCGGAAGCCGATGCCCGAACCGGCCCTCGCTCGCACGGCGGCGAGGTCGGGCGGGTTGAGCGCAAGGAGTTCCGGAACCGTTACGGCGATGAATCCCTGAGAGCGGATGTACGGCAACAGGCGGTTGACAGCCCAGTAGGTCTGCCCCCGGTTCTCGTGGAGCAGGATGATGCCGCCCGGCACCACACCGGCCTTCGACGTGGCGAGGATTGCCTCCTTGGGGGCGCCGAGGGAGTCGGCTGAGTCTGCCGACCAGAGCACGGGGAGCACTCCGCGGTTCCGGAGCCAGACGTTCAACTCCGTCGTGGCGGATCCGTACGGTGGTCGGAAGAGGGTGACGGGCTTCCCGGTGAGACGGCGGACCCCGGCGATGCTGCGTGCCACCTCGGATCGTTGCCTCGCTACCGACATGCGGGGCAGGTAGCCATGGGACCACGTGTGGTCGCCCACGGCACCCTCGCGCGCCTGACGTGAGAGCGTGCCGCCCCACTGGCTCAGGTTCTTCCCGTTGACGAACCACGTGGCACGGAACCCGTACCGGGCAAGTTCATCGAGCACCTTGGTCGTGTAGGGCCCCGGTCCGTCGTCGAAGGTTAACGCGACGTACTTGCCCTGGTCGCCCGCGCGGTAGATCGGCAGGCCGAGTGCGGCCACACGGGCGACCGCCGCCTGCTGGGCGGCCGCCGTGGGCATTGCGATTTTCGCCACGGCGGGCACTACCACCGGGGACCCGGCGACGGCGACGGCAACGAGCATGACGGAGATGCGTCTGCGCATGCGGGTAATGATGCCACCGGTCGCCACTGTCAGAGCGTTGCGGTGTGCCACACATGGCCAGAACCGGTCACGACCGCTGTTACTGTCGCCGCGTGCGGGGACTCGAGCCGATCATCGATGAGGAGCCCCCGGGCCCCGGAGCACGGTGGCACCAGATCATGCACGGACGCCGCCTCCTTCTGGCCGTCAGTCTCGCGGCCACCGAGGCCGTTCTCATGCTCGCGTGGCGCCCGGGATTCCTCTGGGTCGTACTCGGAGCGGCGGGGGTTCTCGCCCTGGCCATCGGTCTGGTGGGTCGTACTCCGGCGGGCACCCGTCGTGACGCACTCATCGTCGTGGGCGGCGCCCAGGCGATCCTCATCCTTCTGCCACTCGTTATCGGCTTCGGCGTCGTCGTCGCGGTGGTCGTGGGTGTTCTGCTCGTGGTCGGGGTGGTATCCGTCGTGGTCGCGAAACGTCGGTGATCGCTGTGCCCGCCACTCCGCCGCCGGCGATTGTGGCCCCCATGCGCACATCCGCAACTCCGCATCAAGCCGACCCCGATCAGGTCACGCTCACGAGTCAGGCCTACCTCCGGCGGATCGGGTGGAAGGCCGTCGCACGGCCGCTCAATCGGCCGCTGGTGGCGGTGCTCGACACGGGTGTCGCTCCTAGCGCCGCCGGCCTCACCAACCGCATCGACACCCAATCCGCTAAGTCGTTCGTGATGGGCGGCGATCCACTCACCGACCCCGAGGGTCATGGCACCGTGGTGAGCGGGATCATCGTTACGGTTGCATCGGGAACGTCCACGGTCCCGGGCGTGCGCATTCTCCCGGTGCAGATCGTCAGCCCGACGGGGGAGACTTCGCCACGGGCGGTGGCCGCCGGAATCCACTACGCGGTGTCGCGGGGCGCACGGATCATCAATCTCAGCCTTGGGGGTACGGGGTTCTCCACGATTGAGCAGGACGCCATCAACGATGCCGTTCGGGCGGGGGTGCTGGTGGTGGCGGCATCGGGAAACGCCGGTACCGATCGGCGGGAGTACCCCGGTGCCTATCGCCACGTCCTCGCCGTGGGTGCGACCGACGACGATGGCGTGTCTCTTGTGACCTCGACCCGTGGTATGCAGGTGGCCGTGGCGGCCCCTGGTCGGGATATCTCGGCCGGTAGTGCTCGTGGACCCGAGGGCGGCCCGCGATTCGAGGTGCGTACGGGCACCTCGATGGCTGCCGCCGTGGTCACCGGCGCCGCCGCCCGGATCCTTCAGACGCGACCCACACTGACCGCCACGCAGGTGACCGAGCTACTCATGGCCACGGCGCGCGGAACGGGCGATGGTTTGGATCGCGCGCGCGGCACGGGAGTGATCGACCTCACGCGGGCGCTTAAGGTCACGCCCCCACCGGTTGATCTGCCCGAGCCGGACGATGACCCACCGAACGCACGCCGGCTCCCCCCGCTCGTGCCCAAGGGGTTCTCGTACGGGCAGCGCACGGGTCTGCTCCGCACATGGGCTGACCTGCGCGACGGGTCGGTGGTGCATCTGGAGACGGGGCAGAGGCTCACCGCCGAGGCCACTGTGGGCCGGAAGGCCGACGTCGACCTGTACCTATGGAAGCCGGATGCCCCGGTGTATCGACAGGGTGCGGCGTTCGCGCGTCGGTGGCTGGCGGTCGGGGCGGTAACCAAGGGGTCCGTCGAGATGCTCACCTACCGCGCATCCATCGCCGGCGACTACGTGCTGGAGGTGCGGCTCGCCGGTGCCGTGCGCCTCGTCCGGCCCCGGTACACGGTGACCGGGACCGTCACCCGCTGACCGCCGCGGTCCCGCTCGTGTTGCGGGATCGCCCGATCGGCTGGTATGGGTGCCCGAAAACGGCTTTCATAGCCCGATGACCACGGTGGGACAGCCAGTGCGCGATCTCACGGATCCCGCGCTGTACGTGAATCGTGAGCTCTCCTGGCTCGATTTCAACGCGCGCGTGCTCGCTCTGGCGGCCGACCACTCGCAGCCGCTTCTGGAGCGCTGCAAGTTCCTGTCGATCTTCTCGAGGAATCTTGATGAGTTCTTCATGGTGCGCGTGGCCGGACTCATGCATGCCATCGCTGCTGGGCGGGCGTCGTCCACGCCGGACCAACTTCCCCGCGCGGAGGTGCTCGAGGGGGTCCGTGAGCGAGTACTCGAGATGGTGGCGCTCCAGGCATCGGTGTGGCGCGATGACGTACGCCCCACGCTTGCCGCCGAGGGCATCGTGGTGGCCAACGTCAGTGACATGCCCCGCGCGGTCCTCGACGAACTGGACGTTCTGTTCACGCGCGAGGTTGAGCCCATGCTCATCCCGCTGGCGGTGGGTCCGGGACTGCCCTTCCCGTACGTCAGCGGTCTGTCACTCAACCTCGGGCTGACCGTGCGGGACCCCTCCAGTGGGGAATCCCGCTTCGCCCGCGTCAAGGTGCCACCCATGTTGCCTCGCCTCGTACGCGCGGGCGACGTTCTGGTGCCCGTGGAGCAGGCCATCGCGGCCAACCTCGGCCACCTCTTCCCGGGAATGGAGATCACGCGTCGTGTGCTCTTCCGGGTCACGCGCGATGCCGATCTCTCGATCTCTGATGAAGCTGACGATCTGCTCAACGCGGTGGAGCACGAACTCAGTCGACGTCGGTTCGGCGAGGCCGTACGCGTGGAGGTTGAGGCGAGGAGCAGTAACACCTTGCTCGAGGAGATCAAGGAGGGGCTTGGGGTCACCGACGATCAGGTGTACCCCATCTCGAGTCTGCTCGATCACACGGCCCTCAGCGAGATCGCTGCCATCGATCGCCCCGACCTGAAAGACGCGCCGTGGGAGCCGCGCGTGCCCGCCCGCCTCATTGACGGCGGCGAGGAGGGTGGGATGTTCGCCGAGATCCGTCGCGGCGACATCTTGGTGCACCACCCGTACGACTCGTTTGAGGCGAGCGTGGAGCGGTTCGTGCACGAGGCCGCCGACGACCCAGACGTGGTGGCCATCGAGCAGACTCTCTATCGCACGAGTGGTGACACCCCCATCGTGCCGGCGCTCATACGGGCGGCCGAGCGGGGCAAGGGCACGGTGTGCCTCGTGGAGTTGACGGCCCGTTTCGACGAGGCCCGCAACATCCGATGGGCCAAGGCCCTCGAGCACGCCGGCGTTCACGTCGTGTATGGCCTCCCGGGGCTCAAGACCCACGCCAAGTTGTGTCTGGTGGTGCGCCGCGAAGGCAACCGTCTGCGTCGTTATGCACACATCGGTACCGGGAACTACCACCCCACAACGGCGCGCCTCTACACAGATGTGGGCATCTTCACGTGCCGGGAGGAGATCGTCGACGACGTCGCCGATCTGTTCAACTACCTCACGGGGTTCTCGCGCGCACCCGAGTACCGACGGGCCCTTGTGGCTCCCGCGCACCTGCGCGATCAACTCATCACGTGCATCGATCGGCTGACCGAACGGCATGTGGCGGGCCATCCGGGGCGCATCCGCATGAATCTCAACTCGCTGGTTGACGGGCGTGTGATTCAGGCGCTCTTCCGCGCATCATGCGCGGGCGTGCCCGTGGACCTGGTGTTGCGGGGCGTCTGCGGGTTCCTCCCGGGAATCCCCGGGGCGAGTGAAAATATCCGCGTCACCTCGGTGGTGGGACGCTTTCTCGAGCACACACGCATCTTCGTGTTCACCAGCGGGGACGAGCGCCACGTGCTCACCGGATCGGCCGACATCATGGCCCGCAACCTCGACGACCGCGTGGAACTCATCATTCCGGTGGAGGATGAGGGCATCGCGGACCACCTCGTGGAGATCGTCGACATCATGCGCGCCGACACCTCTTTCGCGTGGTCGCTGCAGTCCGATGGCACGTGGACCCGGGTGGCACCGATCGACGGCCAACTGCCATTCTCGTCCCAGCAGGCGCTCATGGAGCGCGCGGCACCGCGTCCGGAGGCGGGCCCGAGGGACGACGCCTGACTTCCGGTGACGCGCTATTGTGGTCCGCGTGAGTACCGAGAATCCAGTGACCACCGCGGATGCCGGGGCGGAGACACCGTCGTGGGCGCTGGCCGAGAAGCCGTCGTTCAACTCACCGGCCGCCGACCTCAATCAGCTCCGCAATGAGGCCAAGCGCATCGCGGACGCCGCACCGGGACAGTCGGTGCACGATGCCGTGCTCATCCGGGCACGGTTCCTTGCGGAGGCTCTCGGTCACGATCTGGGCCTGCCCACGACGTCGACCGGATTGGCATACGCCGACCTCGCCGTGCTGCTCTCGCAGTCGCGGTAGGGACTCCGGGCCCGCCGCCCGCCGATGGATCATCTTCGTACGGTCTGGGGTCTTACTACGGCGGTCGCGGAACGCGTGGTGCGTCACGGCCAAGCCCCGCGGGCGAGCCAGTTCGCCTATGTCGCGTTCCTCGCGTCTCTTCCGTTCATCTTCGTCCTTGTGTCGATCATCGGCCTTGTGGGCAGCCCGGCGGATTACACGCGAATCGTGGACAACGTCCGGGGCACGATCCCCGATCAACTGGCCGACCTCCTCGATCAGATGCTCCAGTCGGCATCGTCCAGTGAGTCGCAGTCGATTCTGTTCTTGCTGGTCGGTCTTCTCACCGGTCTCTGGATGGCGGGAAACGTGGTGGGGTGTATGACTGACGGCTTCAACGACGCCCTCGGGCGGCCGCATCGTCCGTGGTTACGTGGCAAGGCGCGAGGAATCGCGTTCGCAGTAGTCACCGCGCTGGTGTTCGTTCTCGCCACGTTTCTCGCCGTGGTGGGCCCGGGGGTCGTGCGATGGGCCCTGGACCATGTGGGGGCCTCCCGATGGAGTCAGATCCTGGTTCAGATTGCCGCCGCCCTCGTCGGTGCGGCCATCTTCTGGGGCTTCCTCATCATGTTTTACCGCTACGCATCCAACGAGCGGCGGGTCCCGGTGCGCGCCGTCCTTGTCGGGGCGGGCGTTGGGGTGGTGGGGTGGTTCATCGTGGCCAACCTGTTCCGCATCTACGTGGACAACTTCGATTCCTACAACCGGGTGTACGGCGGCCTCGGCGTGGTGGTGGTCCTCCTCGTCTCCCTGTTTCTCACTGGCCTCATGATCCTCGTGGGCGGCGAGACGATCGCGGAACTTCACGATCGCGGGGAGCAGGTCGCCTAGCCGCACGTCCCCATGATCGGTCTGCTCCGCAGGCGGACCGATCATGGGGACGTGGGCGACGGCCATCGGCCCGGTGGACGCCCCGATCGTTACGACCGGGATCGTCCCATCGGTGCCGTCGGGCGTCGCCCCGGGCTGCCGGAGATGGGGCGGTACCCCCACGGGGCACACGCTACAATCGAATGCGTGGGTTCCGATGTCATCACGCCGCCTCGGGTGGCGCCGGGTGAAGCGGGGACCGGCCCGGGAAGCGGTCTCGGCCGTCCCATGTCGGTCATCGTCCTGAACGACAACCGCAATACCTTCGAGAGCGTCGCGACGATCCTGTCGCATTTCGTCCAAGGCGTGGACTACGCGAAGGGCATGGCGCTCGCGGCCATCATCCATACGATGGGGCAAGCGATGGTGTGGAGGGGCGACGCCGAGCGCGCGGAACTCATCTGGGAGCAGCTCAAGGGTGCAGGCCTCACCATGGCCCCGCTCATCGATGGTTGACGGATAGGAGAGGCCGAGTGGCCGAGGGTTCCCGACCGTCCGCGTGGTACGACCGAACCCGTGCCGCGACGGACGCGCAGTCCGCCGAGGGCGATCAGGTCACGCAGAGGGCGCTGTTCGCCCGCGTCATGTTCCTCGTGGCCATGACCTGCGGCTTCGCCGCCGCCGGCGCGTTCATCGCCCGCGACTTCACGGGCGGTTGGATGATCGGCGCGTGGGTGTTCGCCCTCGCCCTCGTCCTCGCCAGCGCATTCATCCGTCGGCAGAGCGGCGCGCTGGGCATGACGTTCCTGTTCGTGATCGGCCTCGCTCTCGGGATGGCCGTGGGGCCTGCGCTTCAGGCGTACGCGAGCCAGAGCGGTGCAGCGACCCTGTGGCAGGCCGCCGGAGCCACCGCGCTCTTCGTGGCGGGCTTCGGTGCCTGGGGCTACGCCACGCGGCGTGACCTTGCCCCGCTCGCCCGCATCGCGTTCTTCGCACTGCTCGGGCTGATCGTCTTCGGCATCGTGCTCATCTTCGTCGCTATCCCGAACGGGCACCTGATCTACGCGATCGCCGGTCTCGTCATCTTCGCGGTCTGGACCATGTTCGACTTCCAGCGTTTGCGTCGCTCCACGGCGGGCGCGGCGGCGGTGCCGATCGCGCTCGGCATCTTCCTTGACGTTTTCAACGTGTTCCTGTTCTTCCTTCAGATCTTCGGTGGGGGCGGCAGGTAGCCGTTTGACCGGGTCCGACGCTCTGCTCCATGCGCTCGTCGCGCAGGGCGTCCGGGTTATCTTCGGCAATCCCGGGAGCACTGAACTACCGCTGATGAACGCGCTGGCCGCCCCCGGGTCGCCGCGCTTCGTCCTCGGACTCACGGAGCCCGTGGTCATGGGAATGGCCGACGGCTACGCGCAGGCCACGGGGCGTCTGGGCGTGGCTCTGGTCCATGTGCAGCCGGGGATGGCCAACGCCATGTCCGGTGTGCTGAACGCCCACCGGGCACGTGTGCCGCTGCTCGTCCTCGTGGGGCAGCAGGTGTCGTCCATGCTTCCGGGCGCGCCCTTTCTCGGCGGTGAGATCGTGGCGATGGCCCGGCCCATCGCGCGGTTCGCCGCCGAGGTGCATACACCGGACGATTTGGACCGGGTGCTCTCGGACGCGGTACGGGCAGCGTTCGGACCTCCGGCCGGCCCGGCCGTCATCAGCATCCCTCTCGAGTCGCAGGCGGGTCCGAGTGGCCCACTCGCTGCGCTCCCGGTGGGCGGGCGCGATCTGCCACCCCCCGACCCCGCCGCGCTCGATGCCGCCGTGGCCCTGCTGGCGGCCGCCCGCGCACCCATCATCCTGGCGGGCGATGGCGTGGTGCATGCGGGAGCGAGTGCACTCCTGTCGGCCCTCGCCACGCGTCTCGGTGCACCGATTATGGGAGAGCCGTTCGCGTCACGGCTCCCGGTCGATACCGACGACCCTATGGCAGCGGTCGCGCTCCCCCGAACGGCGGCCTCCATTCGCACGACGCTCTCTCACCACGATGTGGTTCTCGCGATCGGCATGCCCGTGTTTCGCCTGTTCGGCTGGAGTCCCGGGCCGGCCCTGCCGCCCCGCACCCGCCTCATCCATGTGGACGTGGACCCTGAGGAGATCGGGCGCCTGCATGTGCCGGAGGTGGGAATGGTCGCCGATCCGGGCGTCGTTCTCGCGGGCCTTCGGGACCGACTGGGACCGGCGGATGCCCCGGCGCGTGCGCGGCGCGACGTGGTTGCCGCCGCCATCCAAGCGGCGCGAGCGGACGCGCACGCCGAGGTCATGGCCCGTGTGGCCAACCGGGGTCCGATCACCGGGGCGGCGCTGTCACGGGCCCTCGGGTCGGCCGTTCGCCCGGACGATCTGCTGGTGGATGAGGGCATTACGGCCACCCGGGACCTGCGAACGCAGATGGGGGTGCGACCGGTGGGGTCGTGCCTCTGGCACCGCGGCAGTGCGCTCGGGTGGGGCCTGCCCGCTGCCGTGGGGGCGTCCATCGCGCACCCGGACCGCCGCGTGGTGTGCGCGCAGGGAGATGGCTCTCTCATGTTCGGGGTGCCCGCCCTCTGGACCGCCGCCGGCGAGGGATCGCGCCTCGCCCTCGTGGTGGCGGACAACGCGGGATATGAGATCCTCCGGGCCGGCCTAGAGGGGATCACGGGCGTTGCGGACGGGGGGTGGCCGGGTCTGGCTGTTACCGCACCCACGCTGGACATCGTCGGCATCTGTCGCGGGTTCGGCGCCAGTGCCGCGAGGGTGGATGACGCCGCCGAACTGGACGCGGCGATGGCGGATCTCATGGACCGCTCGGATCGGGGGCCGGCGGTGTTGGTCGCGGCCGTCTCGGGTCGCACTCCCGCGGTCGGTGGACCGTTGGACGGCGCTCTCGGCTGACCTGCCCGCGGCCCTCAGGGCGCGGTGATGGTCCCGTTCGACGACACGCGTGCGGCCGAGTGGCCGAAGTCGTGGTGCGAGAGCCGGGCGACGTCGGTGGCGGTGGACCCGCCTGCGGAGGGGATGCCGTCGCCGTTCATACGTGTGGGGACGATGCGGCCCGATTCGAATGTGCCATCGGAGTGGAGCCTGACCTTGAGTACGCCGGCCATCCCGGAGTAGCCGGAGGTCGCGAACGTCTTGTAGCCGAGGAAGTTTCCGAGGCTGTACGCGATGAGGCGGCCCTTCCGGAACTCCATGCCGCGCATCACGTGCGGCCCGTGGCCCACGAAGAGGTCGGCCCCGGCGTCGATGACGCTGCGGGCGAGCGCGCGGGTCTGGCCGCGGGGCTCGCCCAGGTACGTCTCGCTGCCCTGAGGCACGTTGCGATACGCCGCGCCTTCGGCGCCCACGTGTGCCGTGACCACCACGATGGGTGCGAGCCGCTCCGCCGTCTTCACGAGCGCGATCGCACCGGGGATGTTGAGGGCGTTCTGCGCCCACGAGTACGGGGCGAGTCCGATGAGTGCCACCTTCGTCCCGCCCGGGGTGGTCTGGACGGCGATCTCACCCGGGCGCCCTGTGTGGAGGATTCCCACGGAGTCGAGAGCCCGTATCGTGGAGCGGACTCCGGCGCCACCCCAGTCGTACGCGTGGTTGTTGGCGGTGTTCATCACCGTGAACCCCGCGTTCTTCAGGTTGCGTGCGTAGGACGGCGGGCTGGCGAACGCGAAGCAGGTGCCGCCGCTCCCGGTTCCGCATTTCGCGCTCGATCCGGTGGCGAGGGCCTCCTCGAGGTTGCCCAGAACGACGTCGCCCGTGAGCAGGGACCGGACGTTCGTAAAGAGCGTGGAACCCCCGGCCGGGGGCAGGCCGAACTCGGCCGTGCCCATAACGGTGTCACCGACCGCTGTCAGCGAGATGCCAGCCGGGGCGGGTGTCGCCGCCCGGGGCTCGGGGGCGACCGCGGCCGCGGCATCGACCCGCTCGACCGCGGGGCCGCCCGGTGTTCCCTCCCGTGGGTCGCCCCGACCTGACGCGATGACGGCGACGATCCCGAGAGTCGCGACGGCGCACATGACCGCCAGCGCACGGTTCTGCGTGGTGCGCGTTGAGGTCGGTCGACGGCGGGGCGACGGGGACGTGGGGCGGTTACGGGATGTTCCCACGGGGATGACGTTAGTCCGCATGCCCTGAACCACTGCCCGGGCTCGGACGACCGGTCACCGGGACGGGACTACCACCGGTAGCGATCCGACGACCGGTACGGGCCACCGGCGCCCCCGACTCCCCGTCGGGCGTCCTCCTCGGGGGTACTTCATTCAGCCCCGCCGGTATCTCCGTAACAGGCGGCACCACGCTCAGTATCTCGGCACGGCACAACTGAGGCCGAGAGGGTCGGACCCGGCGGTGAGGTGCTCGTACCGTTGGGAGCATGGGGCACCCTCAGGAGATCATCGAGAACGGTGCACACGGTTCTCCCGATCCATTGCCACCAGGCTCCGGTTGTTAGAGCAGGGCGGCCACCAGCACGTCGGTGACTCGCTCCCGGGTGACCCCGGGGACGAGAGCGGCGACTCCTGTTGTGCGGGTAACGAGGTCGGCCACCGCCTCGGGGCCCGCACCCACCGCGCGCGCCAGTCGATCGTGGTCGAGGCGCATGGGGACGCCCACCTGAATGATGCCGCCCGCCTGTCGGCGTACCTGCGCGAGGCCGACGATCTTGCGGTCGTCCACGACCACCTCCCACGGGGAGACACCGCCGAAGCAGAGTCCGGATGCGGGTCCCGTCGGCCAGGCGCGGGCCTCCTCGGGCGGGAGGGCGCGCACGCCGTTGATACCGAGGGCGATGAGGGCGCTGGCCATGGCCTCGCCTACCCAGCGGTAGGCCTCCACAACATCTACCGGGAGCAGGGGGTGGCCGGTGGGCAGAACGATGTCGATGGCGATCAGGTCATCGTCCCAGAGGACGGGACCGCCGCCCGACGGGCGGATGATCACCTGGAGCCCGTCGGCCGCCGCGCCCGCCGGGTGGATGCCCGCGGCCTGGGCGCGGCCGACCGTTATCGCGGGCGGAGACACGTGGTGCACCACGATCGCCGGGCAGTCACCACGGGCGAGGAGGGTTTCCGAGCGCAGAAGCGCCTCTGCCACCGGGCATGGGTCGGGGCGGATGTGCCGCCATTGAGTGGGCGGCATCGCAGGCCCTCCTACGAGAGGTAGGGCGCGACGCCCTCGCCCTGCTGGGCGGCGTCCATCACCATCTCGCTGATGGTGGGGTGCGCGTGGATGATCTCGCCGAGGTCGCGCATGGTGTAGCCGTCGCTCATCGCGACCCCCACCTCGTGGATCATCTCCACCGCATGGGCGCCCATGATGGTGGCACCCAGCAGCAGGTCCGTATCGGCATCTGCGATGAGCTGGGCGAAGCCGTCGCGCTCGCCCTCGCCGAGTGCCTTGCCCGATCCGGCGAAACGGGCTTGACCGACCTTGATTGCGATGCCCATCTCGGCGGCGGTGTCGCGGTTGAGCCCGACGGTGGCGATCTCGGGGTGCGTGTAGATACAGGAGGGAACCACGGTGCGGTCCATCGGCACGAGGTGTGGTCCGAGGATGTTTTCGGCGGCGCGGGCTCCCTCCGCGGATGCCAGATGCGCCAGTTGCAGGCCGCCGATGCAGTCGCCGACACCCCACACCGCCGGGTTGGCGGTACGGAGGAAGTCGTCCACCACGAGATATCCACGATCGTTCACCTCGACCCCCACGGTGTCGAGGCCGATGTCGCGGGTCTGGGGCGTGCGACCGATGGATACCAACAGCGCCGCGGCGGAAATCTCGGTGCCGTCGTCCAGCGTCACGGTGACGCCGGCGTCGGAGTACGCGGTGACCTCCGCGAGCTTGCGCCCGAGGTGGATCTGGGCGCCGTCCGTCTCGAGGTGCTTCTGGAACTGCTTGGCGGTACGGCTGTCGATCCCGGCGAGGATCCGCGGAAGCATCTCCACCATCGTCACCGTCACGCCGAGCGGCTGGAAGAGGCTGGCGAACTCACAGCCGATGACTCCCGCGCCCAAAATGATCATGCTCTCGGGTACCTCGGGCAGCACCAAGACGTCGTTGGAGGTGAGTACCGCGGGGTGGTCCATGTCGATTCCCGGGATGCCCGCGGGCTCGGTGCCTGTGGCCACCACGAGGTGGTCGTAGGGGTAGCGGGTGCCGTCCACCACTACCCCGTCGCCGTCGATCACTCCCTGCCCCCGTACCACCATCACACCCTTGCGCTTGCAGGCGGCCTCGACCCCCCCGCGCATCGTGCCCACGATGTCGTCCTTGCGGCGCATCATGGCGGCGAAGTCGTAGCCCACCTCGCCAACGATGATTCCGAACTGCTTGGCCTCGCGGATCTTCCGAAGCAGGTCGCTCGCGGCGAGCAGCGCCTTGGTGGGGATGCAGCCCCAGTTGAGGCATGTCCCACCGAGTTCGGCACGCTCCACCAGAACCACTTGGGCGCCCAACTGGGCGGCACGCAGCGCAGCGACATCGCCACCGGGGCCGCCGCCGAGCACGACCACGCGCGGCCCATCGCTCATGAGAAGGTCATCTCCCGGCCCACAAGGGCGTCCTCGAGAACCCGCTGCTGTTCGAGCTGGTGGGTCTGCGGATAGCCCTCACTCACCGATGCGCGCGCCGGGCGGCCGACGTATCCGAACGCCGTGATGGGCAACAGACGCTCGATGCGGCGGGTCACGAACGACCACGCGCCCATGTTCCGCGGCTCTTCCTGCACCCACTGGACGGTCTCGAGGCCCGGGTAGCTCTCGTACAGGGCGAGGAGTTCCTCGCGGGGGAACGGGTAGAGCTGTTCGATACGGCCGATCGCGAGTTCGGGGTGGTTCTCTCGATCGGCGTGTGCGTCAAGCTCATGGAAGATCTTGCCGGTGCAGAGCATGAGGCGGGTGACCTTCGATTCGTGGCCGACGGCGCGCGGATCGGGGATGACCGGCTGGAACCGGCCCTTCGTGAGGTCCTCAAGGCTGCACGATGCCGCCTTGGCACGCAGGAGGCTCTTGGGCGTGAACACCACGAGCGGGCGAATTTCGTCGAGCAGGCCCTGGCGCCGGAGCAGGTGGAAGTAGTTGTCGGCCGTGGAGCAGTTGGCGATGCGCATGTTGCCCTCGGCGGCGAGGCGCAAGAAGCGTTCGGGACGACCGGACGAGTGCTCCGGGCCGTTGCCCTCGTAGCCGTGCGGCAGCAGCAGGGTGAGCCGCGAATGCACGCCCCACTTGGCCTGGCCGGCCGAAATGAACTGGTCGATCATGATCTGCGCGCCGTTGGCGAAGTCCCCGTACTGGGCCTCCCAGAGCACCAATGCCTCGGGGGCCTGGGTGGAGTAGCCGTACTCGAAGCCCACGCACGCGGATTCTGACAGTGGGCTGTTGTGGATCTCGAACGACGCCTTGGCGCGCAGGAGGTGTTGCAGGGGCACGTACACCTCGCCCTTGTGCGCGATGTACGACTCGTTATGGCTGATCTCGTGCAGCTCGACATGGCGCTGGCTGAAGGTCCCCCGCGCCACGTCCTGACCCGTGAGGCGGATCGGCACGCCATCGGTGAGGAGCGATGCGAACGCCAGCGCCTCGGCGTGGGCCCATGTGATGGCGCTGTCCTGACTGAGGGCGGCGCGACGGCGGTCCAACTGCGGCGTGAGCTTCGCGTGGACCTCGAAGCCGTCGGGCGGGAGGTGCAACTGCTCGTTGAGGCTGCGCAGGGAGGTGGCCGAGACGGCGGTCTTGACCTGGCTCGTGCGCGCGCGACGCCGCTTGTCGGACGAGGTGTCGTGATCGGACCCCTGCTCCAGACCCGACACCACGCGCTTGTGGGCCGCCGCCATCCGGTTCTCGGCGGCCTGCGTCATGGTGGTGTAGTCGCCGTCGGTTATCACGCCGTCCGCAATGAGGCGGTCGGCGTAGAGGCGGGCCACGGTGGGGTGGTCCTTGATGGTGCGCGCCATGACCGGCTGGGTGTACGCGGGCTCGTCCAGTTCGTTGTGACCGAGGCGCCGGTAGCCGATGAGATCGATGAGGACGTCGTCCTGGAACCGCTCGCGATACGTCACCGCGAGCCGGACTGCGGCCATACAGGCGTCGATGTCGTCGGCGTTCACGTGCACGATGGGCATGTCGAAGCCCTTGGCGAGGTCGCTCGCATAGCGCGTGGAGCGGCTGTCCTCGGGATCAGTGGTAAACCCGACCTGGTTGTTGACGATGACGTGGATGGTGCCGCCGGTGGTGTACCCGGCGAGGTCCTGCAGGTTGAGGGTCTCCGCCACGACGCCCTGCCCGGGGAACGCAGCGTCGCCATGTATGAGCACGGCGACGGCACGGGAGGCATCGTGGGTGGCGATGGGCTCGGCGCGGAGTGTCTGCCGGGCGCGGGTGCGACCCTCGGTGACGGCGTTGACCTGCTCGAGGTGGCTGGGGTTGGCGGCAAGGGTCACGTGCACGGTCTTGCCCGTACGCGAGGCGAAGGTTCCCTCGGCGCCCAGGTGGTACTTCACATCGCCCGCTGCGGCGTAGGGCTCGCCGTCGGGGTGCTCGTCGTTGGCGTCCTCGACGTGGCCCTCGAACTCGGCCAGGACCGACTCGGGTGGGCGCCCCACGGTGTGGGTGATGCTCGCGAGACGACCGCGGTGGGCCATGCCGATGATGACCTCGGGAACACCGTTGGCGGCGAGCATCTCGATGGTCTCGTCCATCATCGGGATGAGGGCGTCACAGCCCTCGAGCGAGAAGGTCTTCTGCCCGATGTAGGTACGGCGCAGGAAGCGCTCGAAGACTTCGACGGAGATGAGGCGGTCGAGCACGGCGGTGCGCCCGCCGGGCGGGAGGGGAGTCCTCACTTGGCCGCTCTCAATGAATTCGCGCAGCCACTGGCGCTGGTCGTGATCGGAGATGTGCTCGAGTTCGTACGCGATGGTGCTGCAATAGGTGGCCGTGAGCGCGGGGTACGCGTCGGCGAACGTGATCCCGGGTACGGCGACGCCGAGCAGCGAGGCGGGCACCATCGCCATCATTTCGTGCGTCAGGCCCACCCATGCCGGGTCGAGCGACGGGTCGCCCGGCGGTGCGGATCCGAGCGGGTCGAGATGCGCGGCGAGATGGCCGTAGGTGCGGAACGAGCGCAGGAGCGACATGGCCCCGGCCAGCGACCGCAGCGTCTCCTCGTCGGCGGTGGCGGGCATGTCCGGCGCAGCGGGCGAGGAGGCGTCGGCGGTGTGATCGAGCGTGAGCGGGGGCAGGGAGGGAAGGCTCAGTTGGGTGCGGATCTCGTCGTAGAAGGCGTCGTCGCCCGCCAGCAGGCCGGCGATATCGCGCAGGAAGGCGCCGCTCTCCGCACCTTGGATCACCCGGTGGTCGTAGGTAGAGGTCACGGTCACCACCTTCGACACGCCCCACTGGGCCAGCAACGCGCCGGGAACGTCCTCGAGCCCGCTGGGCCACGTGATGCCCCCCGTGGCAACGATCGTTCCCTGGCCGCTCATGAGTCGCGGTACCGATGCGGTCGTGCCGAAGCCCCCCGGGTTTGTGAGTGTGACGCCCGCACCCCGCAACTCGTCGGGGCTGATCTTCCCCACTCGCGAGCGCTGGATCAGATCGTCGAACGCCGCGCGAAACTCTTGGAACCCCAGCGCCGTGCAGTCACGGATGACCGGCACGAGTAGCGAGTGGCTGCCGTCCTTGCGCTCCACATCCACCGCGATGCCCAGATCGATCGTGTCGCGCGGAACCTTGTGTGGGCTGCCGTCCACACGGGCAAAGGCCGTGGCCATCACCGGTGTCTGTTCGATTGCTCGGACGATGGCCCACGCGACGATGTGGGTGAACGACAACTTGCCGCCACCGGCCACGGCGAGGGCTTCGTTCAGCCGCCGGCGCTCGGCATCGAGCATGGCCACCGAGATGGTGCGGAATGTGGTGGCGGTGGGGATGGAGCGGCTCTCGTCCATGTACTCGGCCAGTGCGGCGGCCGGCCCCGTGAGCTTGACCAGAGCCTCCCCCGGGGGTGGTGCGGGGACGGGTATCCCGCCGCTTCCCACCTCGCCCTGTCCCGCGTGCTCAACGTCGGCGCGACGGATGAGCCCGCCGGGGCCGGTGCCGTCGACGGTGTCGAGGTCGATGCCCTGTTCAAACGCCACGCGGCGGGCGATGGGTGACGCGGCCACATCACGGAGCGGGGGCGGAGGGGCGGACGCGGCAGCAGGTGGGGTGTGGGCGGTCGGAGCGCCGTTGGTGGCCGCGATTCCCACGGCGATCGTGCCGAGGGGCCTCGTCACATCGAACACCGCGCCGTCGGGTGCGGCGATCTCGGCCAGCGTGCCGGTGGCGGGGGAGGGGACCTCAAGATCCACCTTGTCCGTGGAGACCTCCACCACGATCTCGTCACGGGCCACCGGGTCGCCAACGGCCTTCTTCCACGCCACCACGGTGCCCTCGGTCACCGACTCCATGTCGGGGAGTTGGATGGGCACCAGCGTGGCGGGACCCGCATCCGTGCGGGGCGCGGCAGCGACGGGGGATGTGCCGTTGTTGGACACCATCTCGCCGAGAAGGGCACCCACCGCAACGGCGACCCCGGCCGCGGCGCTGATGCTCTGCAAGACACCCGACGCCGGCGCCGGGATCTCCACGTCCACCTTGTCCGTGGTTACCTCGAGAAGGGTCTCGCCCTCCTCGACCGTGTCACCGATGGACTTCTTCCACTCGATCACGGTTCCCTCGGTCACCGATTCGCCGAGGACCGGAAGGAGGATATGGATTGTCGTTCCCGCAGTTGTCACGTTCGGCACCCGAGGATACGCCGGCACACGGGGGATGGCCCGTGCCTCGGCCACCATGAAACACCGGGGTTCACATGCGATCCCGAGCGGCGCGGGCGGAGACCGGTGCCCGGCCCGTAACAATTCCTCGGACCCTTGCCACCCCCGAGACCCCGGTGTCTGACACTTAACAATTATTGACGGCACGGGCACATGGGCGCCAGTACCGGACACCCGACATCGGTCTCAGGCACGTCACAATTCCTCGCACCCCTGCCACTCCCGAGACCCCGGTGTCTGACACTTAACAATTGAGAACACCGGTGTCCGGCACGTAACAATCGGCCCCCGATGCGCCTCCCCGGCGGTCGCGACGAAATGGCGACGGGATGTCGTCATTCGCCGGTCCGTGGGCGGTCAGTCCAGATCGAGCGCGAGGTCCAGGACGGGCGCGGAGTGAGTGAGAGCGCCCACGCTTACGAAGTCCACGCCACACGCGGCCGCGCGTGCCACCCCACCTAAGTCCATGCCACCCGACGCTTCGGTCAGTGCCCGTCCCCTGCACATGGCGACGGCTTCGCGCATGGTCGCGTCGTCCATGTTGTCGAGCAGAACCCGGTCGGCTCCGGCGTCGAGGGCCCGCCGCACTCCGTCGAGGTCGTCGGCCTCCACTTCGACGGGCACGCCGGGAAGTTCCTCGCGCGCGCGGGCGACCGCGACGAGCAGGTCAACGCGGCCCACGGCCAAGTGGTTGTCCTTGATCAGCACCATGTCGAATAGGCCCATACGGTGATTGGTACCGCCGCCGGCCACCACCGCCCGTTTCTCGAGCACCCGCCAACCCGGGGTGGTCTTGCGTGTGTCGAGGACGGTCGCGGGATGCGCGGCATCCACGAAGCGAGCCGTCATCGTGGCGATTCCCGAGAGGTGTGACAGTCCGTTGAGGAGGGTGCGCTCGGCCGACAACACCGCACGTGCGGTGCCGTCCACGCCCAGCACACTCTCGCCGGGCACAATCTGCGCACCGTCGACGGCCTGCCAGATCCCCTCCACTCCCGTCTGGCGCAGCACCTCCTCGCCGAACGCGCGTCCGGCCAGAACGCCACTCGACCGTGCGACCACCCGGCCGCGGGCGCGAGCCCCGTCGGGGATGATGACCAGCGATGTGACGTCGCCGCGCTCGCCCAGGTCCTCGGCCAGAGCCGCCGCGACGAGGTCGGCCACGTGCATCAGAGCACGAGCATCCGGTCGAGCGCCAGACGGGCGTCGGCGGCCATGTCGTCGTCTACCGTCACGACGTTCGGCACCTCACCGGCGGCGAGGTTCTCGAGCGCCCAGGTCAACGCGGGGAGCGTGATGCGGTTCATCGTCACGCACGGGCACAGGTCCTCCTTGAGACAGATGACCGTCTTGTCGGGGTGCTGGATGCGCAGGCGATCCACCAAGTTCCAATCGGTGCCAATCGCGACGACCGAACCGGCCGGCATCTCATCCAGGCGCCCGATGATGTACTCGGTGCTGCCGTCCTCGTCGGCGGCCTGCACCACGGGATATGGGCACTCCGGATGCACGATCACCGTCACGTCCGGATGAGCAGCGCGGGTCGCGGCGATCTGCTCGACGGTGAAGGCGGTGTGCACGTTGCAAAAGCCCTTCCAGAGAACGATCTCGCTGGCGGCGAGGTCGTCGGCGCCGATGCCACCGAGAACGGCCTGTCGCGGATCCCACACCACGGGATCGGTGGGGGCCATGCCGAGTCGGCAGGCGGTGTTACGCCCGAGGTGCTCGTCGGGGAAGAAAAAGATCATGTCCCCCTGATCCCGCGCCCAGCGGAACGCCCGCTCGGCATTGCCCGAGGTACACACGGCTCCGCCGTTGCGTCCCACGAACGCCTTGAGGTCGGCGCCGGAGTTCATGTAGGTGAGTGGCACGATCACGCGGTCGGGGAAGGCGTCGGTGATCTGGCGCCATGCGTCGTCCACCGTGAAGATGTCCGCGCACTCGGCGAGGTGGCACCCGGCGCCGAGGTCGGGGAGGATCACCCGCTGGTGCGGTTGGGCCAGGATGTCCGCCGCTTCGGCCATGAAGTAGACGCCGAGGAACAGAATGAGGTCCGCACCGGTGGCCTCGGCGCCGCGACGGGCGAGGCGGAACGAGTCGCCCGTGATGTCGGCGAATCGGATGACCTCGTGCTTCTGGTAGTGGTGTCCGAGAATGACCAGCCGGTCACCGAGGGTGGCCCGTGCGGCGGTGGCCCGGGCGATGAGCTCGGCCTCGGTGGTCGTTGTCTCGGGCGCCGGGATGCCGCACACCGGGGAACTGGTGGTCACGCTGCCTCCGTGAGGGTTGGTGAGCGGACGCCGTCGGTCGCGGGGTGGAGTTCGTAGACCGTCTGGCCGGCGCGGGCGATCCTCACCGCACCCCGTGGGTCGGTGTCGGGGAAGTCAGATCGGAAGTGGGCGCCGCGGCTCTCCTGACGCTCGGCGGCCGCACGCACCACGTGCCGGGCCACCTCGACCATACCGACCGTCTCGGCATCGGCGGGCGTGGGGAGACCGTCGAGGGCCGCGGCAGCAGTCGCCAGTCCGTCGGCGTCGCGTTCCAGGCCGCAGCCGGTCCACATGATGCGTGCCACCGCGGAGCGCACCTCCCGTCCATCCGCGTCGCCGACCACGAGGGGGGAGGGATCGATTCGCGGACCATCAACCGGGCCGCCACCGGCGATCACATCGGCAGCAGCTCGCTCTCCCAGCACTGCGGCTTCCAACAACCCGTTGCTCGCCAAGCGGTTGGCGCCGTGCAGCCCGGTGCTGGCGCACTCGCCCACGGCCCAGAGCCCCGGGACGGTGGCGCGGCCCGACAGATCGGTGAGCACTCCGCCCATCGCGTAGTGCTGGGCGGGGGTGACGGGGATGAGGTCGCGGGCCAAGTCGAGTCCCTGTGCGCGGCAGAGTGCCGCCACCTCGGGGAAGCGGGCGTGGACGCGCTCGGGGTTGAGGTGATTGAGGCTCATCACCACGTCGTGGCCGGTCTCACGTGCGCGGCGCCACACGGCACGGGCCACTACGTCGCGCGGACCGAGGTCCCCCATCGGGTGCACGCCCGTCATCACCGCCTCGCCGTGGACATCGAACAGCATCCCGCCTGCTCCGCGTATGGCCTCGCTGATCAGCCCCAGTGGGCTCGTGCCCACTGCGAGCGCCGTGGGGTGGAACTGGATCATCTCCATGTCACACAGCGCCGCTCCGGCTCGGAGTGCGAGGGCGGGCCCATCGGCGGTGGCTCCGAGGGGGTTGGTGGTGCGCGCGAAGAGGTGTCCGGATCCTCCCGTCGCGAGGATCACGGCATCCGCAGCGATGACCGTGCCATCGTCAAGGCGCACCCCACGTACGCCGTGGTCGTCTACGACGAGGTCGATCACCCGGGTTCGCTCCCTCACGGTTACTCGCGGGTGACGCCGTACCTGCGTGGCCAGCGCAGCGGTCACATGACGTCCGGTCGCGTCACCCCCGGCGTGCACCACACGAGGGTATGAGTGGGCGCCTTCACGAGCCAGTGCCAACTGGCCGTGCGTGGTGTCGAACCGCACGCCGAGGAGCGCCAGATCGTCTACCAGACGCGGCGCATCGCCGCATACCGCCTGCGCGGCGGTGGCCACGCCGATTCCTGCCGCAGCCTCCAGCGTGTCGGCGATGTGCGCGTCCACGCTGTCGTCGGGTCCCACGGCGGCGGCGATGCCCCCCTGGGCCCAGGCGGTGCTGCCGTCGCCGAGGGCGGCCTTGGTCACCAAGGTCACGTCGCTGGCATCGGCGATGCGCAGGGTGGCGAGCATCCCGCCCAGCCCGGAGCCAACGACGACTATTTTACGTCGGAATGACGACATATCCCCGGGGAGTTTACGTCAGACCGACGGATGCGCAAGGGCGGAATGTCATGCATCCACCCGGGCGGCGTACGGCCAGCACCGGTCAGGAGCCCAGGTTCGGGATTACGTGCCGGGCAATTGTTAAGTGTCAGACACCGGCGGATGCCTGCGGACGGCATGCACGACAACCGAGTGGAGGCGCTCCCACGCACGCTCCTCGGCGGCGAGGTAATCATCGGTACGGGCGTACGTCCCCGAGTTGCGCGATATGGCCAAGTAGTCCGACATCACCCGATCGCGGAGGCGGTCGAGGGCGCCGGGGGTGTCCGGTGTCTCAGCGGCTTTAGTGCTCATGTCGTCTCCTGGGATTGGCACGTCGATCGGGAGCAGTCGGTCGGAATCAGACCAACGGTGCGTGGGTACCGGTCGAGGTGGGGCCGTGTCGGCACGTCGTCACCCCGTGCTTAGCGCCGAGCGGCAGGGTGCGCACTCCGCGCACCGCCGATCAGTTCGCGTGTGAGGTCGTCACGGTCCCACAGCACGACCCCGGTGCTGCTTGCCAACTCACCGGCGGCGGGGGTGAAGGTGGTGTTGGTGACGACCATGGCCGCGTCGGCGCCGTAGTGCAAGCGGGCAGTCGCCACCTGCTGGACAGCGGCCACGCCCACCGGGCGGCCCTGCCGCTTGGCCTGCACCACCACCTCTTCGTCATCGCGTCCGAGGATGAGGTCGGCGCCAAAGTCACCGGTCGCCCGAGTGTGCCGCACTCGCCAGCCGGCCGCACGGAAGAGAATGGCGAGCCAGTCCTCGAACTCCTCACCCGTCATGTGGTCGGCGTTGCCGAGTCCCCTGCGACGGGCGATGCCCTCCCGGCCGCGACGGCTCCAGCTGCCGACCGCCAGCACCACGGTGATGGCCACACCCACCATGACGGCCGCGACCGGCGGGGCGACGAGTGCCAGCACCACGACCACCACGGTACCGATGATGAGCCACGTGGTCAGTTCGGTTCCGAGCCATCGTAGGAGGGAACGCATGAAGCGGTGTTCGCCCCGACACGGCGGTGCCCTTCCGTGTCCGGCGGTACCATTCGGGCATGGTCGTGACGCGCATCCACGACGGCCTCTGGCGGTGGGCGGTCCCGGGAGCGGATGGCGAGGACCGCGCGTCGGTGTATCTCGAGCACGGTCGCTCCATGCTGCTCGTGGACCCGGTGCTGCCGCCGGCTGGTGAGGACCGCCTACGTTTTGAGCGCGCGATCGCCCACGATGTGACGCGCCTCGGCGGCCCGGTGTACGTCATGGTCACGTGCGCTCGCTGCCCCCGTGACGCGGATTCCCTCATCGCGATGACCGGCGGTGTGTCGTGGCAGCCTCGTGACGATGCCCCGCCGGGTATCCAGGTGATTGCCGTCGGAGAGGACGTGGCGCTGTGGTCGGCGGAACACGGTGCACTCATGCCGGGCCGCGCCGGAATCGCCCCCGACGGTCCCCTCGCCGCCCTGCCGGCGGCGGTGGTCATCCCTTCGCGTGGTCCGATGACCCTGCGCTGACGACGCGACCGCGCGGCCCTCTACACCGTAGTCGGCTGTCTGGTCGTGCCACGGGGCACGGCGTTACCACCGCATCGGTCCCTGCGCACGTGCCGCCCATCGGTGGCCCCCGGAGGCGATGCGGGCGGCCGTGATGGGGACGGCGCGCAACGCCCGTACAGGTATCGTGATGGGGACGTCGGGACGGGAGGAGGTGCTGGGGCCGCGCCGCACCCGAGTCGTGCCGATGGCAATCCGCCGCCGCACCGCCCCCCGGCCGCCCCTCACGGCGCACGCCGTCCGAGCCGACGAAGTCGCCCATTCGGCCCCGTCAGGCAGATGGGGATCGGGGAACCCGCGGGTCGCTACCGTTCGTCGTCATGCCGGATCCCGCTCCCCTCCTCGCCGAGATGGCCGCCCTCGCGGCCGAGCACGCCGCCGCCCTCGTCGCGCCAGTACGCGCGTTCGACATCGCGGGGCATGTGGTCAACTGCGACGTCGCCCCCGAGGTCATGGGTGTGGTCAACCTCTCGCGTGACTCCTGGTACCGGGAGTCGGTCGTCCCGGATACCAACTCTGCGGTCCGTCGGGGCCGGGTGCTGGTCGCCCAGGGTGCGCTGCTGGTAGACATCGGGGCGGAGAGCACACTCGCGGGTTCCACCCGAGTACCACCCGGGGACCAACTCGCCCAGTTGCTGCCCGTGGTCAGTGCCCTCGCCGCGGAGGGCATCCGAACGTCGGTGGAGACCTACTCGCCAGAGGTGGCGCACGCCGTCCTTCGGCACGGTGCGAACGTGCTCAACGTCACCGGCATCCGGCGCGAGGACGAGATCTACGCCGCCGCCGCCGAGCATGACGCCGCCATCATCATGAACTTCGTGCAGGGGGCCAATGTGCGCGAGGTACGTGACGTGGTTCTGGGCGCCGACCCCATCCCCGCGCTCATCGATCACTTCGGTCCGCGGCTCGATCGCGCGGTGGCGGAGGGCGTCACGCGGATCTTCATCGACCCGGGTCTCGGCTTCTACTACGACAACCTGCGGGACGGTTCCGAACGCGTGCGCTATCAGGTGACGGTGTTCCTCAACACGTTCCGTCTGCGCGTGCTCGGATGGCCGGTGTGCCATGCCCTGCCGCACGCGGTCGACTACTTCGGGGACGAGGTGAGGTCGGCCGAGCCGTTCTTCGCTGTCCTCGCCATCCTCGGTCGCACCGGTCTCTACCGCACTCATGAGGTACCGCGCGTGCGGGCCGTGCTCGCGACCCTCGGGGCAATCGAACCGGGGGACATCTACCCGACCTAGGCCGGGGTCGCCACCACCACGCCCTCTTCACCGCTCGGGGAGATGGCCATGTGCACCACGCGGAGGCCCTGCTCCGCCAGGGTCACACGGAGGTCATCGGGCGTGTGGCGGTACGACACAAATACGCGGACCGGCGCGCCCGCGAGCAGTGTCACGGTCACGTCACCGACGTTCGCCACCACCGAGTGCTGGGGGGTGATCTCGCCCACGATTCCGAGGGCGTCCCCCGTGTCGTCCCACCGGAACACGATGTCACCGGCCGCGGTCATGTCGATGTCGTCCTGTACGGCCTGGAGCCAGTGGCGCGTGGCCGCGTTGTCGTACTGGGCTATCACGTCACCTCGTGCCCCGGGGCGCCCGGGCAACAGGTTGCCGCTCACGATCAGCAGATCGCCCGGGGCGAGCAGGGACACCGCCGGGCCGATCGCACCGGACCCGAGGGTGGCGATGGCCCCGAACAGCGTGACCACACGCATTCCGGGCCGTCGATCCACGAGGGGGGAGAGGTCCGGGGTTACGCTGATGTCCACCGCCACGGCGTGGGTGACCGCCACCCCGGGCACGGCGGCCATGGCGCCGGCCGCGATGCCCACAAGCGGAATGCTCACATCCACCGGGGTCGCCACGAGGTGGGGCACGCCGGCGCCACGAAGCGCGCCGAGCAGCCGCTGTTCCTTGACACCGTTCCCACAGGCCACACCCACCACGTGCACGGTCGAAACGCGCCCGGCGAGCTCCGCGATCACAGACCGGGCGGCCTCGTCGTAGGCCCGGAGACCATCACACTCGTCGGCCGTCGGGGAGTGCGCGGCAGCGAGGTCGCGCCACCGGCCTGAGGCGCGCTCGCTCAGGTAGTGAGCGCGGTTGTCCACCCGACCCGATTCCAGCCCGGCAACCAGCCATGCGTGCTGCGCCGCCGGGGTCACGCTCTCGTGGACACGTATTTCCGGCACCGGGCCGATGGTACGTCGGGTGTGCGCGTCGTGCCGATCCCGCACGCACACCTCACACCTCTCCGGGGCACCGCGGGGTCATGGTCACCCCGTAGGGGGTGGCCCCGGTCGTTAGGCGGGCGCCGCGTCCTTGCGCCGGGCGTTCTTGGCGCGCACCGTGGCGTCGAGGTGGACCTTGCGCATGCGTACGGTCTTGGGGGTGACCTCCACGCACTCGTCGTCGCGCACCCATTCGAGAGCCTGCTCCAGCGAGAGTTTCCGCGGCGGGATGAGCTTTTCGAAGTCGTCGGAACTCGCTGCGCGCATGTTGGTGAGCTTCTTTTCCTTTGTGGGGTTCACGTCCATGTCCTCGGTGCGGGCGTTCTCGCCCACAATCATGCCCTCGTAGACGGTCTCACCCGGACCCACGAAGAGCACGCCGCGTTCCTGCAGGGTGGTCATGGCGAACGAGGTGACCGGTCCCCGGCGATCGGCGACCAGGCTGCCGCGCTGACGGGTGCGGATCTCACCCACCCACGGTTCCCAACGCTCGAACACATGGTGCAGGAGGCCGGTTCCGCGCGTCTCGGTGAGGAACTCGGTGCGGAACCCCACGAGGCCACGGGCGGGCACCAGGTAGTCCATGCGCGCCCAGCCGGTCCCGTGGTTCACAACCTGCTCCATGCGACCCTTGCGCAGCGCGAGCAACTGCGTGACTACGCCCATCATCTCTTCGGGGGCGTCGATGGTCACGCGCTCGATCGGCTCGTGCTTCACGCCGTCGATCTCGTTGATGAGGACCTCGGGCTTGCCCACGGTCAACTCGAATCCTTCGCGGCGCATCGTCTCCACCAGAATTGCCAGCTGCAACTCCCCGCGGCCCTGAACTTCCCACGCGTCCGAGCGGTCGGTGTCCACCACGCGCAGCGACACGTTGCCGACGAGTTCCGTGTCGAGGCGATCCTTGATCATGCGACTGGTCAACCTCGTGCCCTCCGTGCCGGCGAGGGGGCCGCTGTTCATTCCGATGGTCAGACCGAGGCTCGGCTCGTCCACCGTGATAACCGGCAGCGCCACCGGGTTGTCCGGATCGGCCAACGTCTCGCCGATGGTGATCCCGGTGATCCCCGCCACGGCGATGATGTCGCCCGGCCCGGCGTACTCCACCGGTACGCGGTCGAGCTCCTTGGTCACGAAGAGCTCCACGACCTTGGCGGGCGCGATGGTCCCGTCGGCCTTGCACCACGCAACCGGTTGCCCCTGCCGAATGGTGCCCTCCTGCACGCGGCAGATGGCCAAGCGGCCGAGGTAGGCGTCGGCGGCGAGGTTGGTCACCAGCGCCTGCAGTGGCGCACCCTCGGTAAACGACGGCGCCGGGATGTGCTTTTCGAGCACGTCGAACAGTACCGAGAGGTCGGCGTTCTGGGTCTCGGGATCGAGCGACGCCGTTCCCGCCTTGGCGTTGGTGTAAACGATGGGGAAGTCGATCTGGCTCTCATCGGCGCCGAGATCGAGGAATAGTTCGTAGACCTCGTCCAGCACCTCGGCCACGCGGGCGTCGGCGCGGTCGATCTTGTTGATGACCAGCACGACGGGCAACGAGGCGGCCAGCGCCTTGCGCAGCACGAAGCGCGTCTGGGGGAGGGGCCCCTCTGAGGCATCCACCAGCAGCAACACGCCGTCCACCATGAACAGGCCGCGCTCCACCTCGCCACCGAAGTCCGCATGGCCCGGCGTGTCGATGATGTTGATGGTCATACCCCCGCGGTGAACGGCCGTGTTCTTGGCGAGGATCGTGATGCCCTTTTCCCGCTCGAGATCCCCGGAGTCCATCACGCGGGTCTGCACGGTCTGGTTCTTGCGGAAGGCGCCGTTCTGCCAGAGCATGGCGTCTACAAGGGTCGTCTTGCCGTGGTCCACGTGGGCCACGATTGCGACATTTCTAAGATCGTCCCGGAGAGTCACGGCGCGGGACACTAGTGCATGGACGCCGTCACGCCGGTCTCTGACGGAGGGGAGGACCTCGTCCCCGTCGAGTGCGATGATCACCGTGTGATCACGTCCTCGGACCCACAGGAGTCCCGTTGGCCGCCGCTCATCGCGCTCATCGCGGCGGCGGCGCTCTATGCGACGTTGCCCCCGGGACTCATCCTCGGCGGCGGGTGGATGCGGTTTGTCGTCCCGGCCCTCGAGGTGGGTCTGGTCGTCGTGGCCGCAGTGCCACCGGTGGCCGAGAGCAATCGACGTCGGCACCTTGGGATTGCCCTGGCGGCGATCATCACCGTCGCAAACGCGTCCGCCATCGGGCTGCTCGTCACCGGCATCGCCACGGGGTCGGGCTTTGAGGGAAAGCACCTCATGGTCGCGGCGCTACAGGTGTGGGCCACCAACGTCATCATCTTCGGGTTGTGGTACTGGGAGGCAGACGGAGGAGGCCCCCGGCAGCGGGCGCTGGGCGTTACCGGACCCGGCGACCTCCTGTTCGCCCAACACACGTTGCCCGGCCCCTGGACGTGGCGCCCGGTGTTCTTCGACTACCTGTATCTGTCGTTCACCAACTCCACATCGTTCGCGCCGGCCGACGTGATGCCGCTGAGTCACCGGATGAAGGCCCTCATGGCGCTGGAGTCGCTTCTCTCGCTTCTCACCATCTTGGTGGTTGCCTCGCGTGCGGTGAACATCCTCCTCTAGGGAGCGTTCCCCGATACGGATCCGTGGGCGCCGTTCGCCCCCAACCCCTACCGTTGGCGCCCATATGGGATCTCACGCTGGGTTGTTCAAGGGCGGAGGGGCCTTCCAGAGAGACGTTCGCGCCCTCGTGGCCTCCACGCTCACCTCGGATGACATCCGCCGGGGTCGCCGCCGCTTTCACCTGAAGGCGGTGACCATCGCCCTATGGGCCGCCGCGACCTACGTCTGGCTCGTGTGGTTCGCCGCCGGTCCGGTGGGTCTTGTCGTCGGCTGTGTGTCGATGGGGTTTGCACTGGGCGGTGTGGGTTTCTGTATCCAGCACGACGCCAACCATGGCGCGGTCGGCCCGCGCTCGCGCATCTTGGGCTACTCCCTTGACCTCGTCGGGGTCTCCTCGTACTTCTGGCGCGAACGCCACAATCACCTGCACCACACGTTCACCAACATCGTGGACGCGGACGGCGACATCGACCAACTACCGTTCGCGCGCCTCGCTCCCGAGCAGCGCTGGATGTGGAACCACCAGGGGCAGCACGTGTACATGTGGTTCCTGTACGGCATGTACGCCGTGAAGAGCGTGTTGCTCGCTGATGTCCTCTCGATGGTCATGGGGATGAAGCACACCAGCGCTCCGACGCCGCGTCCTCGTGGTGGCACGCTCGCCGGGTTCATCGTTGCCAAGGTGCTGTTCATCGGATGGGCATTGGTGCTGCCGTTCGTTTTCCGCCCGGCTTGGTTGGTGGTCGTGGCTGCGTTCGCCGTCCTCTGGCTGCTGGGAATCTTGCTTGCCGTCGTGTTCCAGCTCGCGCACTGCGTCGAGGAGGTCTCGTTCTCGTCCACGCGCGAGATCCGCGAGACGGGTGCGCCGATGGAATGGGCACGCCACCAGGTCGAGACCACCGCAGACTTCGCCCAGGGCAATCGGTTGGTCACCTGGTACCTCGGCGGCCTGAACTACCAGATCGAGCACCATGTGTTCTCAAATGTGTGCCACCTGCACTATCCGAAGCTCGCGCCGGGGCTCCGGGAGGTCTGCGAGCGCCACGGGGTGGACTACTTCGCGCACCCCTCACTGGGCTCGGCGCTCGCGTCGCACGGGCGATGGCTGCACATGATGGGCCGCCGGCCCACCGCGGACCCCGTGCCGGTCAGCGCCTAGGCGCGAGGCGATCAGGTCTGGTCAAGCGCGTCCCACAAATGCTTGCCCACTGTTCCGTTCAGGACTGGATCGAGGAATGCTCGGCCGACGTGAAGCGCCTGCTCGAAGTCGACGGGCGGCTGGCGAATCAGGGTCGTCCACCTCCGGCTCCAGTCCGCGGCCTGATCGGACTCGAGTTCGAAGGTCGTCGGTAGCCCGTCGGGCAGCGTCTCGGATCGGCGCTGCCCCTCCCTTCGCAGGGCGTCGATTACGGCGTTGCCGTCGATCCCGTCAACTTGGAGGGCGATGGCGGCGATGTCGGCGAGGTCGCGTGCTCGCGAGGAGTGCGTGTCTCCGCGCCCGCCAATGGAGCGCCCTAGAGTTCCTCGCATTCGTAACCAATGCGCCCGCCGTAGAGGTCGGCGACTGGAACGGGGCCGGTCCCTCCGGCGGCGAGCCTCTAGTCCTTGTGTCCCGAGCCGAAGCGGTAGCGGTCGCCGAGACCGCGCTCGCCTGGGACCTACAGCTGTCCCGATAGGGGCTGACATCGGGGCCGGGCCGGACGGGTTTGACCTCCTGACGTCCGCGCTCGGCTCCTAGCCGTCGGTGATTCGGTCGCCGACTTCTATCTCCGCGACATCGAGGACAGAACGCGCAACGATTCCGCAAGCTCCGGTGTTTCCGTCCGGCTGCCCAGGCATTGTGCCGGTTGCGACCCGGGAGAGGGTCGTGCGTAGCTGTGTCCTGACCCGCTTCCGCCGGTCCGACTGGTAACACATGTCCGAGCGGGCATCTCGCCTGCTCTTGTAACCAATCGAGCCAAAGGAGCTCACATGGCATCAGCCAGGAAGAAGCCCACGACCCCGCCGAAGTTCCGGCGCGCGGACACGGGTCGCTACACGACGCCGGGGTATGCGAAGAAGCATCCCAAGACCACGGTCAAGGAGTCGAAGTAGCAATAGCCGGACGAGCAACTCAGCGCGTACAACGCTGAGCTACTCGCCCTAGAAGGAAGGCACCGCTTCTGGAGTTAACCGGGGCGCGGTGTCCCTCCTCTTCTTCTATCAGGAAGCACGATTCCCTCGCGCCGGGAGGAGAATCCATTTACTCCGACCACTCGTTGAGTCGAGTGTAGGCATCGGAGAGGTCGACCCTCTCGACGCGCGGGTCGGTCCGCAGGCGGTTGAGGTAGAGGACGTGTCCGTTGATGTGCGGTTTGTAGGTCGCGATTTCCTCGGCGACCTTCCGGCTCAGCTTCAGTGCTTCGGTGACTTGGAACTCCTCATCGAAGATCACGGCGATCACGCTGTCGTACTCGCGGTCGCGGATCGGCGAGAGGTTCGTCCGCTTGTTGGTGCTCGTGTTGCGCGCGGCCTTGACCTGGATGCGCTCGCCGCCGGGAGCAAGAACGTCCCATCCGGCCTGCGCGAAGGAGCCGCGCTCCCCGCCGTAGTGACCGTGGACAATCGCCTCGGCAATGTCACCGACCGGGTTGTTGTTCGACCGGACCACGTCCCGGCGGCGAAGCTCGCGCATGACCGCTGTCCAGTCACGAAGGAGGTCGCCGGTGGATCGGGCGGTCGGATCGTACTTCATCTTGCCACGGTACCGACCGTGGTGCCGGACACCCGACCAGACGGCCCTCCGGGACCCGACGGTGTTCGGAATGCCCCAAAACGCGCAAACCCCGCGCACTTTCGTTTCGAGTCCGTGACACACTCGCCGAGTCCCGGGTCCAACGAGACCAACGCAGGCCTCTCAGCGCCCGACGGCTCCCCTTGCGTCGCCCTTATCGCCCTTACGAACGACAGCTATCGACGGGTTTCGACGGAGTTCGCCGGGCGTCGCCGTGACGGGCTCGAACGGGCCTCAAACCACGCATACGCCCTGTAGACAAAGAGAAGGGCCCGATTTCTCGGGCCTTTCTGAGGAGTAGCGGGGGCGGGATTCGAACCCGCGACCTTCGGGTTATGAGCCCGACGAGCTACCAGACTGCTCCACCCCGCGGCGGTTCGTGAAATGTAGCACCGCCGGGAGCTCCTCCGAGGCGGTGCAGGGGGCGAACGGCCATGAGGCCGTTCGGATTCCGTGAACTGTGGCCCGATCGCTGACACATGGTGTGGAGATGGGCCGCAGGCGACCTATGGTGGGTGCGTGGCCACTACGGCCGGTTTCGCCCACGCACGACCGGATGGAGATAGGTTGACGATGAAATCACGCAAGCGCATCGTGATGATCGCGCACGACAACCGGAAGCGGGACATGCTCGACTGGGCGCGTGCCAACTACCCGGTGTTGCGCCACCACGAGCTGTACGCCACGGGCACCACTGGGGGCCTCATCGCCGACGACCTCGGGCTCCCGGTGCACCGCTTCCTCTCCGGACCGCTGGGTGGTGACCAGCAGGTCGGCGCTGCCCTTGCCGAGGGCCGACTCGACGTGGTCATCTTCTTCTGGGATCCGCTCGAGCCGCAACCTCACGATGTGGACGTGAAGGCGTTGCTGCGGATCGCCGTCGTGCACAACAGTCCGATGGCATGCAACCGGGCGACCGCCGACGTCCTGCTCACCAGCCCCCTGCTCGGCGAGGACTACACGCGGGCGGCGTCACCGGGCGATCTGGCCCCACCGGAGCGGGAGATCCCTGATGTCGGGATGGCTCTGAGGTCGTGAGGGTGAATGGGGGGCCACACGGCCCCCCATTCACCCTCGGTCGTGGGGCAGGCGACGCCAAAGCGGTTCGCGCTCGGAGTGGCGATCCCCCGGTGCCCCGGTTGCCCTAGTGACTGACGCCTTTTCCCACAGGCTGCGCGTCATCGGCGTATAGCGCTGCAATGGGCGCGATTCACCCCCTTCACCCGGAAGCCGCGCGGTTGGCCGCACATATCCGTAACGCAGGTAACGAACCCGCATACCCGGGTGACTGACACCTTGTCTACAGGCTGTGCGGCGTCGGCGGTGACGTCTCGGGACTCTGGGGTGCCGGTGTCCGGGGCGGGGGTGGGTCCGGCGGCTAGGTGAGGACGATCGCCAAGACGATGACGAAGATTAGGAGCAGGGCGAGGAAGGCGTAGACGAGGCGCACGGCACGATTGGCCCCCGTGGCCACTACCCGGGCGTTCTCCCTCTTCGTTGCGATGACATCGGGATCGGTCTCTCGCTCCGGCCAGTCCTCCTCGTCGGTGTTGTCATCCCATCCCATGTCTGCAGCCTAGAACGACGAAGGGTCCGCAGCGCGGACCCTTCGGTGACTCGTGATCGGCGTCGCGCCGGGTCGGGCTATGCGACCTCGGCCAGCCCGCGTACGTCCACCATGCCTGCGAGCTTCTGAAGTGCCTGGTTCTCGATCTGGCGGATGCGCTCGCGCGTGACGTTGAACGTACGCCCCACCTCGTCAAGAGTGCGAGGCTGCTCGCCGCCAAGCCCGTAGCGGAGTTCGAGCACGCGGCGCTCGCGGTATGACAATGAGTTGAGCACGTCATGGAGCGCCTCGTTGCGAAGCGTCTCGGCGGCGGCCGCCTCGGGCGAGATCGCCTTCTCGTCCGCGATGAACTGGCCGAACTCCGATTCCTCCTCGTCGCCCACCGGCTTCTCGAGCGAGATCGGGGTCTGGGCGCTGCGGCGGATCGACTCGACCTCCTGCTCGGTGAGGCCGATCGAGGCACCGATTTCGGCGTTCCCCGGATCGCGGCCGAGCTCGGCCAGCAGTTTGCGCTCGGTCCGGTTGATCTTGTTGAGCTTCTCCACCACGTGCACGGGCATCCGGATTGTGCGGCCCTTGTCGGCGATCGCGCGGGCGACGGCCTGGCGGATCCACCAGGTGGCGTACGTCGAGAACTTGTACCCCCGGCGGTAGTCGAACTTCTCCGCGGCACGCACCAGCCCGAGAGTGCCCTCCTGAATCAGGTCGAGGAAGGCCAGCCCCTGATTCCGGTAGTTCTTCGCGATCGAGACGACGAGGCGGAGGTTGCTCTCCACCATCGTCTGCTTGGCCCCGAGGTCACCCTCCTCGATCCGCTTGGCCAGATCCACTTCCTGACGTGCGGTGAGCAGCGGAATCCGACCAATGTCCCGGAGGAAGAGTTGCAGCAGATCGGTGGTGCTCTCGGCCTTGGCGGCGACGCGGCGCGGTCGCTCGGACTCCTCGGCCAGCTTGGTGCGACGCTCCTGCGCCTCGGGCTCTTCGAGGAGTTCGATGCCCATCTCGTCGATGTGCGTGTAGATCTCCTCGGGGTCCTCGGGCACGAGGTCGAAGCCGGCGATGACCGTGGCAACCTCCTCGATGCCGAGGAAGCCCTGCTCCTGCCCTCGGGTGAGGAGGATCTGCATCTCCTCGTTCCCCATGATTTCCTTCAGCGTCATCTGTCTCCCCGTCTCCGCTTGACCGGACCCTGCCGGATGCATCAGCCCGATACCGCGCGCGGTGCGCCTCCATCGAACAGTTCGAGGCCGATCACGACCTCGATGCGCTCGGCGGGCGGGTATGTGCACCCACGTTCCGAGCACTTCGCCTGCTCACCCACGGTCCGAAGAGCGCGCGGGGATCCAACGTGATCGGTAGTCTCGCCACCGGCCCTTATGGATCGGTTAAGTGGTTCTCTGCCCAGCGTAAACATCCTGCCGCCGGTTTTCCATGATGAACGGTCAAATCGTTACGGGTTGGTCGTCCGCGTGGTGGACGTCGTGGTACCTGCGATGCCCTTGAGAAGGGCGATTGCGGCCCTGCCGAGAGGGGTTGCAGGGTCGATGGCCACGACGCGCGTCCACGCGGTGATGAGCGTCGGTGCGTCACGGGAATAGGTGGCCACCCACCCGCGGTTGAACCAGGCCAACTGGCTGTCGGGGTGGGTAGCGACGAGAGACTGGAAGAAATCGGCGGCGCGGGCGAGCCCGGCGTCGCCACTCGCCCCGTCCACGAGCGCGAGTCCCGCCTCGGCGGCGATCGATTCCGAGTCGGCCGCAAGCGCCGTGCGGTACGCCGTCTCGGCACCGGCCTGATCGTCTGCGCGCTGCAGGGCCGCGCCGTAGCGGATGTACGTACGGGCGTCACCGGGCTTCAGTTGGGTCGCGAAGGCCCGTGCTTGGTCGTCGGCGCTGAGGTCGGCGATCGCTGGGGGCACGGCCTCATCTGTCACCAGCGCGAGCGGGGGCAGGCTCGCGTTGCCCGTGAGCTCTTCTCCGGGGACCGCCACGATGCCCGCAACGATGGGCTGCGCGGGGTCCGGTGAGGCAATCTCGCTCGTTCCACCGAGGGCGAACGCCCCGCCGATGACGGCGACGGCGAGAACGAGGCCCGTGACGGCCACGCCGATGAGGGCCACGGGACGCGTCATGGGGCTACGGGGTGAGCGCGTTCAGCGCGTCACGAATGGGCACGAGGGGCACGCGGGCCGTCCCGGTGCCGATCTGGACGCCATCGGTGCGCGAGGTGATACCGAGGTGGATCGCCGGGGCCTCACCGGCATCGAGGCACAGGCGAGCGTCAATGGCGAGGTGGGCACAGGCGATGACGGCCTGATCCCCGGTCCACGGCGCCGCGTCGGCAGCGGAGTAGCCGTCGTTGTAGGCGTCGGCGTCGATCATGGGCGCGGGTGCGGTGAACCAGACATCGGGCAACCCTGACAGCATCACCGCTACGTCGGTGCCGTTGCCCGTGATCTCGGCGACCAGGCTCGATCGCGGAACGCCGAGGGTCGCCTGAAGGGCGGCCCGCGACGCGGCGGCGATGAGGGGGAGGGCCAACAAGTCGGACGATCGGGTGACACGGGTAATCGCGGGAAGGGAATCGAGGGCATGGTCCGCCAGACCCGCGAGCAGGATGTCTTGCAGCAGGATGAGTGCGACCCGCGGGTGCGCCGAGGGATCGCCGCCCATCGTCCGGGCCGAATCGAGGAGCGCCCCGATGTCGAGGGGTCCGGTGGCGTTGAGAGCCCGGGCGATACCCGGGGCCACGCGATCGGCCAGTAATCGCTCGCGTGCGAGGACGTCGCGAGTGCGGGGGGAGCGGCCAAGGCCATTGTGGGCTCCGTCGGAGATCGGCGCCCACGCCTCGGCGCCCGTCTCTTCGTCCCGCACGGCCCATATGGCCATGGAGGGCGATACCACGCCGCACATCGTCGCCGCCACACCACGGCTATGGGTGGGGGCGATCGCAATGTGGCCCCGCACGATCATGTCGGCGGCCCCATCCGAGTCGGCGGCCCACCCTTCGAGCATGGCGGCACGCGCGATCTGTCCGCGCAGGGCAGGACCCAGATGGTCCCAGTCGCAAGGGGGGCCCACGTGCAGGATGATGCGCTCGTCCATTCCTGGGACGAGGTCGGCCGCGAGGCCCGCGCCCACCAGATGAGGTCGGGCGGAGTCGAGATGCGAGAGTGCGTGCCGGTTACCGGCCTCCACGTCGTCGTCGGCGTACGAGCGTACGAGCAGCGCCACGTCGCTCACGTCGCCACGGGCCGGCGGGGACCAGTCGATGACCAGTGGTTCGACGCCTTGGGAGCGCAGCCCCGTCTCTACGTGGGGAGCACCGATGGTGGCGATGGCCAGACGCATGTGTCCATCGTAGGCGTCTCCCCGGCCGCGTCAATACGGATCAGGTAATGAGGAAGAGGGTCGCCACCGTGAGTCCGACGACCACGATGACGATACGGAACAGCAGTTCGTTCACGTGCCGCACCGACTTGCCGCCGATCCAGCCCCCTCCCCAGGCACCGATTCCCATGAGGAGTCCCGCGATCCAATAGACATGGCCCGAGAACGCGAACAGGGCGGCGGCAGCCCCGTTGGCGCACAGGGACATGAGCAGTTTGAGCGCGTTGAGTCGGTTGAGCGTGTCCGTGAGGAGGAGGCCCATGATGGCCATCGTCACGATTCCGAGGCCGGCTCCGAAGTAGCCGCCATACACGGTGGCGAGGAACAGGGATGCCACCAAGGGCACCCTCCCTCCCTCTCCCTCGTCGTTGCGCACCCCCATGGTCATGCGCCGGAGTGGCGTCTGCAGCGCGAGAGCGGCGGTTGCACCAAAGAGGAGCCACGGCACGAGTTGCTCGAAGAGGTCCTGGCTGGTGGTCAGCAGGAGGGCCGCGCCGGTGATCCCCCCCGCCATCGACGTGACGGCGAGCGTTCGGGAGAGGTGTCGGCGCCCGGCGAAGTCGCCGCGCTGGGCATACACACCGCCCGCATAGCCCGGCGAGAGCGCGACCGCGTTCGTGATGTTGGCATCGAACGCCGGGATTCCCACCGCCGTGAGTACCGGGAAGGTGACGAGCGTGCCACCGCCGGCGATCGAGTTGACGAAGCCGCCGGCGAGGCCACCGAGGAACGCGACGACAAGTGCCCAGGTTCCGATGTCCGCCACGGCCACGAGAATGTCATGGTGCGCGGTCGGCAGTCCGGTACGGTGCCCGCGCACCATGGAACCCCACGATGAGTCCGCGATCCGCCTCGGCCGCTTCGGCCGCCTCGGTCGCGCATGCGCACGCCACCGGTGGTGGGTGCTCGGCGCATGGGTGGCGGTACTCGTGGGCCTCTCCGTCTTCGGTCTGGCTCTCGGCGGGGTGCCCACCGACAATGTGACCGTCCCGGGTCTGCCCGCCGCCGAGGGCGCGTCCGTGCTGCAACGCTCGTTCCCATCGCAGGGAGCGGCGGATGGGCAGGTCGTGGTGAGGTCCGAGCACGGTGCGCTGCTCCACGGGAGGAACGGCGAGGCCCTACTCGATGGCATCCGCCGCCTACGTGATGTGCCCGGTGTCATCGCGGTGATGGCACCCGGCCCCCCCGGCACCGTGTCGCCCGATGACCGGACCGCGCTGATCACGGTGGAGTGGTCCACCCCGCCGGAGGAACTGGGTCCGACGAATCTCCAGCACCTTCAGGCGGCCGCGCGTCCGCTGGTGGATGCCGGGCTGACGGTGGCCTACGCCGGCGCCCCGGCTATTCGGGCCGAGGCGCCGGGTGCCGGCTGGTCGGTGGCGATCGGGATCACCGCGGCAATTCTCATCCTGCTGCTGACGTTCGGCTCGGTCGTGACCATGGCCATCCCAGTGATCGGATCGCTGGTGGCAGTCGGCACGGCGGTCAGTCTGTTGACCGTGCTCGAGGCGTTCACCGACATCAGCGCAGTGGGACGGACCCTTGCGGTGATGATCGGGCTCGGCGTAACGGTGAACTACGCGCTGTGTGTGGTCACACGCCATACGCAGCGGATGTCCGAGGGCGCCGACGTGGAGGATTCGATCGCGCACGCCACGGCGACGGCGGGCCGGGCCGTGGTCATTGCGGGGGGGACGGTGGCGGTGGCAGTACTCGGTGTGGCCATCGCCGACATCCCCTTCGTCACACGCCTCGGCCAGACCATGGCCATCGCCGTCATCGTGTCGGTGTGCGCGGTACTCACGTTGCTCCCGGCGGCGCTGGCGATCGCTGGGACGGGGATCGGCCGCGGGCGGCTGCCGTTCATCTCGGGGCCACGGACCATGGAGCCTGGGGACCCCGTCGGACGGCCTCGCGGCGGGGCGCGCTGGTTCCTCTCGGTCACCCGTCGGCCGTGGCCCTACCTGCTGTCCGCGCTAGTAATCCTCGTGGGCCTCGCCGTTCCCACGGTGTGGATGGAGTTCGGGCGGGTGGATTCGGGGAGCGATCCCCCGGGGTCCACCACACGTGAGGCGTACCACCTCATCGAGACCGGGTTCGGGCCCGGGTTCAACGGACCGGTGCAGGTGGTGCTGGAGGGGCCGCTCGCGAAGGCCCGTGCGCGGGACGTGGCCGATCGTGCGCGCGATCTCGCCGGTGTGGTGGAGGTCTCGCCACCGGTGAGGTCGGCCACCTATCCCGTGGCGTTCATCACCGTCATCCCGGCGACTGCCCCGGCCAATCCGACGACCACCGACGTGGTGGAGAAACTCGGCGGCCGATTGAAACCGGTGGCCGGGGCGGGAACGCGGGTGTACGTGACCGGTGCCACCGCAGTGGGTGTGGACCTCTCACAGCGGGTGGCATCGCGCCTGCCGTGGTTCATCGGCGCGGTCGTTCTCATCTCGTTCGTGCTCCTGATGATCGAGTTCAAGTCGCTGCTCGTGCCGTTGCAGGCGGCGGTCATGAACCTGCTGTCGGTGGCCGCCGCATTCGGCGTGCTCGTGACCATCTTCCAAGGTGGCATCCTGCGCACGCAGATCGGCGTGCCCGAGGCAGTGGCCATCGAGGCATGGATACCGATGATGATGTTCGCCATCCTGTTCGGGATCTCGATGGCCGACGAGGTGCTCCTTCTCTCCCGCGTGCGGGAGGCGTGGCGGAGGACCGGCGATCCGCACCGCTCGGTGGCGGTTGGTCTGGCGGACACGACGCGCGTCATCAGTGCTGCGGCGCTCATCATGGTGAGTGTGTTCCTCGCGTTTGTGCTCACCGACAACGCCATCGTGAAGATGCTCGGAATTGGTCTCGCGACCGCGGTGGTGGTGGATGCCACGATCATTCGCCTGATGCTGCTCCCTGCGGTGCTCGGCCTGGGCGGGAAGTGGAACTGGTGGTTTCCGGGCCGACGGTCGGATGCCGCGACAGGCACGGAATCGGACTATCACGGATGACCCGGACCTCGGGCGATGCGAGCGGTCTGCCCATGCACACCACCCCCCGGTCGCGTGATGCAACGGACCGGCGCGCTGCTCTCGCCGGAACCGAGGCGGCGCTCAGGTGGTGCCCCCGGTGAGGCCCGCGGGTTCCGTCCCCGCCTAGTCCCGCCCGTCACCGCTGGATGCCACGGTGGGCGATCCCCACTGCACCGCGCGGCGTAACCGACGGGGTACCCGGCCCGCCCGGTAGCGTCCCCGGGGATGGACGCCAATACGCCCGACGACGTGGTCGTGGATCTGCCCCTCGCGCGGGACGCCAGCGAACGTGATGATGAGCCAACCGGCGGAGAGGCCGGGGTCGCTGGGCTTATCGTTATCGGGGTACCCGGTGCCTATGCCGTACTCGAGGCCCACCGCGCGGTGGCCGCCGGTAGCGATGTCATGCTCATTACCGCCGACGTGTCGCTGGCTGATGAGGTGGCGCTGAAGCGTCGGGCCCGAAGCGCGGGGCGACTTGTGATGGGGCCCGGGTGCGACACCATGATTATCGATGGCATCGCCATTGGGGTGGCGAACGTGGTCACCCCCGGTCGCGTCGGGGTCATCGCCACCTCGGGGTCGGCGGCACAGGAAGCCTCCGTACTTCTCGATCGCTTCGGGGTCGGGGTGAGCCAGTGCATGGTCACGGGTGGTCGCGACCTGAGCGACGATGTGGGGGGGATCACGACGCTCACCGCGCTGGAGCGACTTGGGAGCGACCCGACGACGGAGGCCATCGTGCTGGTGGCCGATGCGTATTCGGTACCCACGGCCCAGGCCGTCATGACCGCAGTCGCATCCGCCGGGCGCCCTGCGGTCGTCTGCCTGATCGGCAACACCATGTCGCCCCCGGATGGCGTGGACCTGTACTCCGACATCGACCAGGCCGTTCTTGGCGTGGCGCGGATCGCCGGAGCGCGGCCGGTCATCCCCGCCGCCGAGCCCACCGGCTGGGTGAGCGCCGGCCATGTGCGGGGCATCTTCTCGGGCACCGCCCTCTGCGCCGAGGCATCGGCGATCCTCGCCGAGCGTCTGGGGCGCGTGGTTTCCAACTCGCCGGCCGGCGCGGCCGAGGCACTTGATCCGCGCGACGTGGTGCGCGGCAATGCCTGCCTCGATCTCGCCGCCGAGAGCGTCGCCCATGGCACCGCACATCCGATCCTCGATCCGACACGCCGCGCCGATCTCATCGTGGAGACGGTGTCCGACCACACCGTCGCGGTCATCCTCATCGATGTCATCCTCGGTCTCGGGGCGCATCCCGACCCGGCGGGCGCCCTGGCGCCGGTCCTTGCACGGGCCTTGCAGGCCCGCCCGTCACTTCAGGTCGTTGCGCATGTGTGCGGTACCGCCGCGGATCCCCAGTCGCTTGCACGGCAGGAGGAGGAACTGACGCGGGTGGGGGTGCGCCTCGCTCCGACCAGCGGGCAGGCCGCGCGGCTCGCCGCCGCGCTTGTGCGATCCGGTCGGTGAGGATCCGCGTGGTCACCTACTCGGCGATGCCGCGCGGCGGAGCCGTGCATGCGCGCCGCCTGGCGGAGGAATTGGCGGAGCGCGGGCACGACGTGGAACTCTGGGTGCTCATGCTGGACGGCACGGGGCTGAGCGTGGGGTCGGCGGTCGACATGCATGAGGTGTCCGTGCCCCGAGTGGACGCTGAGACCGCGCCGGCACGCGTGGATCGTGCCGCGCGGTATTTGGCCGGCGCACTGCGGACTGCGCCCCCGGCGGATATCCACCATGCCCACGACCTGCTGGCGGCGCGGGCACTGCTGACGCTGCGGGCCGAGGGCGTGGTGCCGCACGTGGTGCGCACCGTGCACCACGTGGAGATGTTCGAGGACCGGTTCCTCGAGGAGTGCCAGCGGGCATCCATCCAGGACGTCGATTCCTGCACCGCGGTGTCGGCGTTTTGGGCCGACCGACTGGCCGACGAATTCGGGGTGGATGCGGCGGTGGTTCCCAATGGCGTCGATGCGCATCGGTTTGCGGCGTGTCCGCTCGACCGCGCGGCCGCGGGTACGCGCATGGGCTGGGGTGGGCGACCGGTGGTTCTGGCCGTGGGCGGGGTGCAGTCACGAAAGGGTGGTCGCGTACTTCTGGAAGCGTTCGCCCGTGCACGCGGGCGCCTCGGTGAGGGGGCGCTCTTGGTGATCGCGGGAGCCGCCGGCATCTACGCTGATCCGGCCTACGTCACCGCGTGGACGGACGACGCCGCGCGTCTCGGGCTTCGCGTACACGACGGGCCCCTGCCCCCGGCCGATGCGCATGTCGCGCGCATCGGCATCGTCGATGAAGATTTGATGCCGACGCTCTACCGCGCGGCCGACGTTCTGGCATTCCCGTCAACCCGTGAGGGCTTCGGCCTGGTGGTGGTCGAGGCCATGGCGGCCGGGATTCCGGTGGTCGCCAGCGACATCCCGGTGCTCGCCGAGTTCCTGGTCCACGACGAGGACTGCCTCATGGTTCCCGTGGGTGACTCACGCGCTCTCGCCGAGGCGATAACCCGTCTGGTGAACGACCACGACCTGACGACGCGCCTTACGGAGCGTGCGCGCGAGACCGTGGCCCGGTACCCATGGACCGATACCGCTGCACGCGCGGAGGCCGTCTACACGGCGTTTGCGCGGGGATGACTGAACTAGGGTCATGATGTGGTGGTGTCGGGCGCTCTGACCATGGTCGCGGCGCGGTCGTCGCCCGGGTTTGCCATTACCGTGTCACCGGACGGCGGATGGACCGCGATGCCACTATCCGGGCGGGTAGTGGCATCACTCCCCGATATCAGTACGCACCGGCGGGGTCGAGTCATTCCGCGAGGAGACCCCCGCGGAGACCCCCGGTCATCACGGGGACGACGGGTCCACCGATCTCCACGCGCGTGGGAATCCCCGGTGGGGCCATCACGTGTATGTGCACCACGCCGGGACGACCCATGTGATGCCCCTGCCGGATGATGAGCTCGAGCACCCCGTCGTCCCCGTGGCTTAGGCCCGCGAGGGCCGCGCCCAGTGCCGCCGCTGCCCGTGACCGGGTCCTCCGAGATTCCGATGGGCGCGGCGAAATGGCGCACATCGGCGTATGTGATGCCGTCCTCGCGACCGGTGACGCGGTAGGCGCTGACGCCCGCCCATCCCCTCGCCTCCCCGAGGGCGCGGAGGGCGACGTCATCCGGCCTGAGGGGGGAGAGGTCCGCCACCGGTGCGGCAGCCACATCACGGATGTGGCGTGGCTCTGCCATGACGACCCATGCGCCGGTGTCATCAGCTCGTACGGTGATGTCCCCGACGGTCGTGCGGATGACGGCCTCGTCCAAGGTCCACCCCGCACGCCGGAGCACCCATGCCGCCCCGACCATGGGGTGCCCGGCCAGCGGAACCTCCGTCGTGGGTGTGAAGATACGCACCGCCGGTGGGGGACCCGGTTCTACAAAGACGGTCTCCGACAGCCCGATCTCGGCCGCTATCGCCTGCATGTGACGGGAGGCGGGCATGGTGGGGCACAGGATGACGGCGAGTGGGTTCCCGGTGAGGGGGTCCGACGCGAACACGTCCACCCAGTGCACGGTGGCGTCGGCAGTCGGTGTGGCGTCCATGGCGGTAGTGTCCCCGCTCGTGACGTCGAACGCCGTGATCACCATCACCGGCCACCGCGAGGCGGAGGTCTAACCCATGGGCTGGGTGGGCTGGATCGTTATCGGTGCCCTCATCACGATGGGTGTACTCACCGTCGCGGGTGCCGCGATCGCGGTGGTTCGTGGCGTGCGCCTGCGGCGTCGCATCGCGCAGACCTCGGTGATCGTCACCCCGCTCACGTCGGGGATCGCGGCGGGGGTGGACGACATTGGCACTGGTGTCGCCCGCGCCCAGACGGCCGCCGCCAACCTCTCGTCCAAGATTGAGGAGCTGCGGGTGCCGCTCGCGGAACTCCGGGTGATCGGTCGCTACGCATCTGTCGCGTTCACGGGAATCCGTGGGCCGCTGGGATGGATCGCCGGGATCCGCGCGCTCATCAAGTACCGCGGCCTGTAGGCGTGCGCGCCGCTGTCGTTGACGTCGGCTCCAACTCAGTACGCCTTCTGCTGATGGAGTCCATGGGACCCGGCGGGGCCGTGGGCGAGCGCGTTGTCAGGGTGACCGGGTTACGCCGCCGCGCCGCCGCCGACGGACGGATTGTGCCCGATGCCCTCGGGAGGCTCGATGTGTGCCTCGGCGACTACGCCGAGCGCATCGGTGCGGCTGGCTCACCACCGGTCATCGTCGTGGGCACCTCCGCCGTCCGTGATGCGTCCAACGCGGGCGAAGTCGGGGACATCGTGCGCCGTCGCCTCGGCGTTGAGCTCGTGGTGATTTCGGGGGAGCGGGAGGCCGCACTGGCGTTCGCGGGCGCTCGCCTCGTGATGCATGGCGCCACCGGTCCGTGCCGGGTCATCGATATCGGCGGGGGCAGCACCGAGGTTGTGGCCGGGGACGAGCATGGCCCCGACCACGTGGTGAGCCTGGCACTCGGTGCGAGTCGTCAGGGCGAGGCGCACATCACCCGTGATCCGCCATCCACCGACGAGATCACCGCAATCCGGGAGGAGGCGCGCGCCCTCGTGGCCGCGGCGGCCGGGGGATTTCCGACGGAGGGTCCGCTCATCGGCGTGGCCGGAACGGTCACCCAGGTCGCGGCCATCGCCATCGGGCGCTACGACCCGGATGCGATCCACGGTATGACCCTGTCACGGGCCGCCGTCGTGGATGTCCTGACCGCCGTCGCGGGTGTGGGACCCGATGAGCGCGCCCACGTCCCCGGCCTGCACATCGATCGCGTGGGTGTCATCGTTCCCGGGGCAGCAATCCTTCTGGGCGTTCTGGACGGCCTCGGTGCGAATGGGCTGGTGGTGTCGGAGCGGGACATCCTCGACGGAGTCGCCATGGAGATCGATTCCCCCCGTACCTCATGAGTGTGGTCAGCACACCTAGGAAACCCGGAGCAGAATAGACCTACCGACCACCCTCACCTATTCGTGCCGGCTGTCGTGACCCGAGGCGTCTCTCGAAGTGAGAGCCGTACCAGGCGCTTCTTGACGGGGCGCGGCGCGGGTGCGGGGTCGGCGGCGGTCGCCGCGTCAATCGGACGGCTGGTCCCCTTCGGATGAGGACCAACGAGCTCCGCAGTCGAGGCATCCGCTCTGCCGACCAGCGTCCAAGTTGAGAACGCATCCGCCGAGGATGAGCTCGCCGCGCTCCGCTCGCGCTGACAGTGATCCGCGGGGCAGGCCGAAGGCGACGGGTGCAGTTCGCGCACTCCCGCAGGTCGGGCAGTTCACGATGCGCTTCCTCCATCCTCGGCGGGGCGCGTCCTCATCGCTTCCACCTCAAGCTTGAGCCGCTCTCGCATGGCGGCGCGATCCGAAGCGAACTGCAACTGCATCGCCTCTGCCGCCCTCGCTTCCTCCGACCGTAAGCGGAGGCGTCCATCGGTCGCTGCCTCGAGCGCCCGAACGATGTAGGCGTTGCGAGTAATGCCCCGACGGGCCGCCGCATCATCCACGGTATCCAGGAGTGACTGGGAAACGCTGGCCGAAGCGATACGTCGCGGCATGTGACCTGTGTATCAGCTCCCCGACGTTGAGGCACATCAAGCGCACAGGAGTTGATCCAGCAGTCCACCGGAGGTCGGCCAAAGGACAACTCGAGACCGAGCGCCACACTCACCCCTCGTAGGGTTCGAGGACAACGGCTGACCCGAGGCGTACTGCCCCCGGTGAGGGAGACAGAACGCGACGACGTGTCCTCGCTGGGACTGAGGAATCCGTGTGCCGCCGGCGCGGAGGCTCAAACGGTGCCAGATACCTGCTTCCCCACCGTCCCCGCAACGTCGCGGGTGATCGCTCTCCGCCTGCCACCCCTCACGGGGTCAGGACTATGAAGTCGTACCGGGCCAGCACGACTCTGGAGGCTGTGGACCCCTTCGTGCTCATCGGCGCACGTTGCACAGGCGGGTACGGCTCTTGGGGGGACGCGGCTGCCTCGGGGGTCCACTCGGCATCGACCGTCGCGCATGGGCGAACGCGGTTACGCGTCGGCGACCTCCTTCGCGTCGCTACTGAGATCGCGCCCCCTGTTGCTGGGGGGCGTGATGACCCCTGCGGGTTGGACGGCGGGTACGACGAGCGGCGGAAGCGCGATGCCCTTGTTGCCATTCGGGACGAAGAACGAAGGTGTGCCGGAGTGTCGGCATGAACCGTGACGAATACACTCGCCCGGATGAGCACGCAGGCCTCAGCCGGAGGAATCGAGGATGTCGTCTACGCAGTGGACGGTCTGGCGGAAGCGCTCGGGAATATTCAGGGCGCAAACGACGTTCGCCGCATGGTCTTCTCGAAGGGCGAGAACACGCGGCACATCCGTCTTGAGCAGGTGCTCCAGCGGTGGCCGATTCTGTCTGAGGACTGGGCACGGAAGATCGAGGACACGCGTATCTCGTCCGTCGATCGCACCCCCGGTGCGGCCACCTTCGGGCGCTGAGGATGACCTGTGTGTGCTCGGGCCGGAGTGGCGGAATGGTAGACGCGGGGGACTTAAAATCCCCGGCCCCTCGGGGCATGCGGGTTCGAATCCCGCCTCCGGCTCCTCACAATCCCGTATCGGCATGCGATTCCGGGGTGTCAGGTGGCCGACGTCTCGCACCGCATTCCTCACGACCGGTGGTTCGGTCTACGCGTTCGCACGGAACGCCGTCCCGTCGCTTCCCGCCGACGTCACGCGTGAACGCTCGACGTCGCGACTCGGACGTCGTGGTGATGAGCGAGACAGCGCTCCCGCACGCCGGCCACTGTGGCCGGCGTGCGGGAGTACGTCACATCATCAACCGGCGACTGAACGCTTGAGCTGCGCGCCAGCCGAGAATCTCGGAACCGTGCGGGCCGAGATTTGGATCTTGTTGCCAGGGTTGCGGGGGTCGACGCCCTCACGGGCGGCACGGTACGACACGGAAAACTTGCCGAAGCCGGAGAACTGGACCACGTCTCTGGCTTTAAGGGCGAGCTCGATCTCATCTAGAACGCCCTGTACTGCACGGGCTGCCTGCTCATTGGTGAGGTCGGCTGCGCGCGCGACACGCTTGACGAAGTCGGCCTTGGTCATGGATCTCCTCGCTTCAGTGACCTCCGAACGGAGGCTGCAGCGTTCGCTGCGAAGTAGGGATGACGCTACCAATGGCTCCGGACGCGTTGTGGTGGTCAGAGCCGCCATTCGATCGTGTCAGGGAGTTGCGTGATGTTCCGCCGCCCCTACGCGCGAATTGACGTGGTGCTACTCGCTGCTGGACGCGCTGCCGTACGAGTGGACTTCCCAGCGGGCGGGACCGGGCGCGGCGAGCCCGCCGACCGGCTCGACGTGGTGCTGGGTCTCCTCGCGTGGACCATGCATCGCACTCATGAATCGCGGGGCCCTGCGGTGTCCGACTCCATCCGCGTTCTCGCCTCGGCCGTGGCGGACAGCGCGGATGGGTCCCTCCCGGCCGGGACCGTGCGCGGCGCCTCGCGGTCACAGGGGCAGATGGATGTGGTGTTGGAGAACTGGCCCTCCGGACGCGGCGGTGCATACGTGAGGCTGGACCTCGTGCCGTCCGCCGTGGGGCCGGTGCCAGTTCTTCGAGGGTCACCGGCCCCCGCCATCCTCGGAATCGCCGCGCTCGCGGCCGGGGCGTGGGACTGCGCGGTGGAGGATCTCCATGGGAGGCTGGCGCTGGCGCTCTGTATGGAAGGGATTGTCGCGTGGTACGGCGAGGCCCATCGCATGTCGCCGCCGCGTGACGCCGTCGAGTTCGCCCGCACGCACGCACTCGATCGTCTCGTTATGGCCGGTCGTGCCATACCGGCGCCGCTCGCGGGAACGCCGGAGCAGGACGCCGACCCCGTCTAGTCCTCCTGGTGCCGGTTCTCCATCGCCATCTCAGCGATGGCCGTCACCATCTCCGCGTTGGCGAGCGTCGTTACGTCCCCCAACTGGCGTTGCTCCGACACATCCCGCAGCAGCCGACGCATGATCTTGCCGGATCGCGTTTTGGGCAGATCGGACGTGAGGACGATCGATTTCGGTTTGGCGATCGATCCGATCTTTTTCGCCACGTGGTTGCGGAGGTCGGCGATGAGTGCGTCGTCGCCGTGGAATCCATCGCGCAGGGTGACGAACGCGGCGATCGCCTCACCGGTCACCTCGTCGGCACGCCCCACAACCGCCGCCTCGGCGACGGCGGGGTGGTCCACGAGGGCACTCTCGATTTCGATGGTCGAGAGCCGGTGCCCGGACACGTTCATGACGTCGTCGATGCGCCCGAGCAGCCAGTAATCCCCGTCGTCGTCCACGCGGCAGCCATCCCCGGCGAGGTAGAGACCCGGAAAGCGCGCCCAGTAGGTGGACACGTACCGGTCGTCATCACCGAGGATCGTGCGGAGCATCGACGGCCACGGATTTGTGAGCACCAAGAATCCTCCCCCGCCCGGTGGGACGTCCTGGCCGTCCTCTCCCACGATGCGCGCACCGATTCCAGGAAGGGGACGTGAGGCCGAGCCGGGTTTGAGGGTGGACAGCGCAGGGAGCGGGCTGATCATGATGCTGCCGGTTTCGGTCTGCCACCAGGTGTCCACCACCGGGGCCGTCCCCCCGCCGATCACATTCCGGTACCACTCCCAGGCCTCGGGATTGATGGGCTCCCCGACACTTCCGAGTAGGCGAATGCTCGATAGGTCGTGGCGCCCCGGGAACGCGTCGCCCCACTTCATGAACGTACGGATCGCCGTGGGGGCGGTGTAGAGGATGGTCACGCCGTAGCGCGCGATGATGTCCCACCACCGGTCGCGGTCGGGGAACGACGGTGCGCCCTCGTACATGACGCTGGTGGCGCCGTTCGCGAGCGGTCCGTAGACGATGTACGAGTGGCCGGTGACCCACCCCACGTCAGCCGCGCACCAGAACACGTCGTCATCCCGGAGGTCGAACACCATGCGGTGGGTCGCTGCCGCTCCCGTGAGGTACCCACCGCTCGTGTGCACGATGCCCTTGGGTTTGCCGGTCGTCCCCGAGGTGTAGAGGGCGAAGAGCATTTGCTCGGCGTCCATGGGCTCCGGTGGGCAGTCGGTGCTTGCGGCCGCCTCCACCTCATGGAACCACACGTCCCGCTCTGGGTTCCAGGTGATCTGTCCGCCGGTGCGCCGGACCACCACGCAGTGGTGCACGTCGGGCGACTCGTCCAGCGCCGCGTCGGCCTGATTCTTGAGGACGATCTCCGTTCCGGCCCGCCACCCCCCGTCCTGCGTCACGAGGACGGTGGCCGCGAAGTCGATCAATCGGTCCCGGAGGGCCTCCCCCGAGAAGCCGCCGAACACCACCGTGTGGGCGGCGCCGATGCGTGCGCAGGCGAGCATCGCCACCACGGTTTCGGGGACCATGCCCATGTAGATGGCCACGCGCCCACCGCGTCCCACGCCCATGTCCTTGAGGGCGTTCGCGAAGCGGCACACCCGGGCGTGCAGGTCGCGGTAGGTGATGGTCAGTACGTCGCCCGGCTCGCCTTCCCAGTGGAGGGCCACGCGCTCGCCCCGTTCCGCTAGGTGCCGGTCAAGGCAGTTGGCGGAGACGTTCAGCGTGCCGCCGGTGAACCAGCGGTAGAAGGGGGCGTCATCATCGTCGAGAGTCCGGGTCCAAGGCGTATCCCAGGTGAGATGACGGGCTTGCTCCTCCCACCACGCGAGCGGATCGGCGTCGGCCCGCGCGTAGACACCGGGGTCGTTCAACGCTGCGGAGGTCGTTATCGCCGACGGTGGCGGGTACCGCTCACCATCTTCCTGCAGCGCGCTGATCGCGGGTCCGTTGCGGCTCACGTCTGTCCTCCAATGCCGGTCCGAGGCTGGCCTGCGGGTAGTGTACGCACGGTCCAGCACCACCGATCGGCGATATCCGGCGGAGGCCACGATGTACAGGCACGTCGACATGGTGGGCGGCGAGTGATGGCGGAGTACACGCCGGGCGGCGGTGGAGTTTCCGCCATCGGGGCCCGCGACGTGCGGTTCCGGGCCGTTCTGTCGCGCTGGCCGGTGGTTGGCGAGCCGTGGGCGCAGGCGCTCGAGCGCCGCCGCATCCAAGCCGTGGAGGACGTCTACGTGTCCCCCGGAGCCAAGGTGGGGGCGAACGTCGCTGCGCAGGGCATCACGGCGCTTCAAGCGATCAACCGCGCCCTAGGGCTTCCGGACGATGACGGCGTGGTCCCGGGAGTGGAGCAGCGCCCCGGAAACGGATGATCAGTCGTCGGGCGTGGCCGGGATCTGTGCGCCGGGGGTCCCCGCGGCGACCCCGATTATCTTGGGAGGTGCCAGATAGACAGTCCGAAAGGCATCCTCGCCGAGAAGTTCCGACCCGCTGTAGACCGTGCGCGTCACCCGGACGCTGAATCCCTCACCACCGTTGGTCACCACGATCTCCTCGCCGGGTGCGATCCCGTTGGTGACGACTCGTCGTTCCACCGCCGTGGTCCGTTTGTACGGCGCACTCGTTTCGGTCTCCACCCGGCGGTCGAACGAGGTGGAGTAGATGGCAATGGTGATGCTGTCCGCCCCCGTCCAAACGCGCACCAGCGCGGAGGCGGCCCAGTTGTTGGTGACGATCAGATCCGGAGTCGTCCACGACACCGTGGCCTCACGGCCCGCGGGGTAGCGGGCGATGTAGAACTGGTGCGCGGTGTGCGTGGTGAGCGCGAAACCTGCGAAGAATGCGGCATTGAAGAGGGTGGTTGCCACCTGTGACACGCCACCGCCGACGGACTCCACATGAAGCCCGTCGGCCAGCATCGGGGCCCGGACGAACCCACGATCCTCGGTACGGCGACCAAGCACCGCGTTCAGCGAGAGTTTGCCGTTCGGCGGGATAATGGTGCCGTTCAGGATCGCCCCGGCCCGTCGGATGTTGGTCACGCGTGGCTGACCCGGCGAATACGCGGTGGTGAAGGAGCCGACCTCCTCCGTGATTCCGAGTTGTTCGGCTTTCGCCGTGGTGAACACCGGATTCACGTCGATGAACGCGGATGGCACAGGACGCTTCTCTGTCAAGAGCCCATCGGCGACGCGCGTAGTATCGACCATGCGCCCGTTCACCGACGGTACGATCACGACCCGTTTCCCGCGGATGGCGAAGCGTGCGGGACTGGGCACCGACGACCCCGTTGGGTAGGCCACGAGAAGTGCACGCCTCAGGTGGTTACCCGAGATGCGCAGGCCCTCAGGTGTGAACCGCATGGCCGACGCCACATCGGTCGGTGCCAACCTAGTCGTGACCTTGGCCACCACAACGGTGGATCCACGGCGCAGCACCTCATCCGCTTGGTGCACCTGAGCCGTGGCCGCCTCCGTAGTCAGTTGTGGCGTTGTCGCCCGGATGGGAAGCGTGATGAACGAGGGCATACTCGCGAGGTCCGCCGTGAGGATGCGAGCGAGGGCCGTACGGTCGAGCATTCGGCCGGGCCGGGCCCCCGCGACGGTGAATGTGGTCAGGTTCACCGATACCACAGCGTTCTCCTCAGCGCGGTCGATCTGGTCCGCGAGGTTGGCGATCCATCCCGTGAGGGCACCCGTGCGGTAGGTGACGGGGAGTGGAACGGTGCGGGGATCCCGCCCGGTGATTCGTCGGATACCCCGGACGAGGCGGTTGGGGGAGGCATCCTCGGCGGCACGCAGCGCCTCACTCACGTCGACGGTCCCTCCGATGGACGCGACCGTGATGCTGGCGACCACGCCGTCACTGGTCTGGAGCGCGATCGCCCGCTGCTCGAGATCCGCCGCCCGCCGCTCGACCGCCGTCCTCACTTGGTCCGGGGCCCCGCTGGCGTCCACGCCGGCGATCGTCACCTGGGGTCCGAGGCCGCTCCCTCCTCCTGCGAGTATGAGAATCGCCAGCATGAGTCCCACCAGCACGGTGCCGATGGCGATGCGTTTCATGCGCGGTGTACGTGACCGCGGCGGCCGAACCCCGGATCTCGCGCGTTGCCGACGGTCCCGCGATGACGCGGGCGGCTGCCTTGGCCGGTGGCGCCCGGTCACGCTGTCACCCGGTGGGTGCTCGGGCGGACAGCGCACAGGGCGGTCGTCGGCCGGGGGCCGGTTGCGCGACCGCGTGTGCGGTGAGATGTTTCGTGGCGTCGCATCGGATATTCGAAGGGGTTCTGGTGCCGGCCGCTCGCCGCGTCTCCCGTGACCCCGCGCAGGGCGGCCGCGGGGTCATCATCGGTGTCACAGTGGCGGCGGGAGACTATGCCACGGCAACGTCTACGAACCAGATGGTGAGTTGTCGTCCAGTGCTCGGTCGATTTCCCGTATCGCCACGAGCCCACTCCGCACCGCACCTTCCATCGTCGCGGGCCACCCGGTGGCGGTCCAGTTGCCGGCCAGCACCACGCCCGGGACCGGGGTACGGGCACCCGGCCGACGCGCTGCCTGGCCGGGTGCGTGCGCGAAGGTGGCGTGGGCCTCCTTCGTCACGGCGGACGCCGTGAGGACGGCACCGGTGGCGGAGGGGAAGAGCGCACGGACCTCGTCGTCCATTGTGGCGACGAGGTCCCGACGGGGGACGCCCATCTGCTCACGCGCCGCGGAGAGAGACAGGGCGATGTGCTGGCCCGGCCCGCTGTCGCCGGTGATGGCCGTCCGATCGAACATCCACTGCACCGGGCTGTCCACGACGGCCAGGATGGGGCGATCCAGCACCGGGCGGTCGTACCAGAGGTGCACGCCGACGATGGGGGACTCGCCGAGGTCCGGATCGTGCGGGAGGGCCTCCGGGCACACCCGATGCGTGCGCCCGGGCGGCAGGGCAAGCACCACGGCATCGGCGGCGAGATGACGCCCGTCGTCGAGGGTGGCGCCAGCGGCGGATGCACGCGTGACGGACCGTCCGGTGACGACCTGTCCCCCGAGGCGGGTGATGTGCTGGCGCGCAGGGGCGTCCACCAGGTGCGAGAGCCCCGTACGGGCCCACCCGATCGCCGAACCGCCACGCGTGCGCATGAGGCCTTCCACCAGCACGAACGCGGCGAGCGCGGCCGATACGCGGTCGGACCGGTCGTTGCAGGTGGGCGTCACGATGACATCCCAGAAGCGCTCGATACTCGCATCCCCCTGACCATGGGCGCGTAGCCAGTCGCCGAACGAGACGTCGTCGAGAGACGCCCGCCCGCGCTCGCCCATGAGCGCAAGCGCCGTGAGGGCGCGCAGCGCCCGGGACCGCTCGCCACGCGACAGCAGGCCGTATCGCGCGAAGGCCGGACCCATATGGAGGGGCGCGGGCAGCCGGTGTGCGGCGAGTACCCCGTGGGTGCCCGCGCGGTCGCGCACGTCCAGGCGCAGTGCCGGCTGCATGGTGGTGAGACCGATGGTCCCGAGACGGGTCAGCAGTGCGATGTAGGCGGTACAGCACCCCAGGTGCACATGCTGGCCGTTGTCCAGCTCCACCCCCGTGTGAGGTTCGGTGAACGAGAAGGCTTTTCCGCCGAGAAAGGGTCGGCGCTCCACGAGGGTGACCACTGCGCCCCGTGACGACGCCTCCACGGCCGCTGTGATGCCCGCGAGGCCACCACCCACCACCACCACGCGTGCGCCGCGCAGGGTCATCGGTGTCTCGTAAGAAGGGCACGGCCGATCGAGCCGATCATGAGCGCGGCCTTCCGTCGTCCGGAGAGCGACACGCGTCCCTGTGTGTAGTCGTAACCACGCTCCTCGATACGCGTGAGGATGTCGCCGTAGAGCGCGGCCAGCATCTGAACGCACATGCGCGCGCGCAGATCGAGCAGCGGCAGCAGCATCGCGCCCCGCCGGAAGTACTCGTGCGCGCGGTCACCCTGTTCGTGCATGAGCGCTGCCATCCGGTCGGACATGCGACCGGCGAGGATGTCGGCCACGTCCACCCCGTGGGACGCCATGTCCTGCGCGGGCAGGTAGATGCGGCCACGGTCGGCGTCCTCCTGGACATCGCGCATGATGTTGACGACCTGCATCGCCACGCCTAGGTCCTGTGCGTGCTCGGGTGCGGCGGGGTCGCGAAACCCGAACACGTAGAGGGACAGCACCCCCACGGCCCCGGCCACCCGATCGCAGTAGGTCGTGAGCGCGGGCCAGTCGGCGTAGCGGTCCGTGTCGAGGTCCATCTCCACGCCGTCGACGAGTGCGTCCATAGGCGCGCGGGGGATTCCGAACCGGCGGATGGCGTCGGCGAGTGCGATGAGGATGGGGTCGTCGTCGGTGCTGGCGCCGTCGCCGGAGTAGACGCGCGTCACGTCATCACGTCGGGCACGCACCGCCTGGGCCTTGGCCGTGGGATCGTCTACGCCGTCCACGGAGTCGTCGCACAGGCGGCTGAACGCGTACAGAGCATGGATGGCGCGCCGTCGCTCGCGGGGCAGCAGGATGAACCCAAAGTAGAAGTTGCGTGCTTCGGTCCGGGTGACCTCGGTGCACACGTCGTACGCCTGATCGACACTCATGCCCACGTGCCACCTCCTCGTACGAGACGAGCCACGACGCCGCCGACCATTCGCAGGCGTCCGCGTACTCCCGGTGCGGGGCGCGCGGCGATGGTGTCGAAATCCCGGGCGGCGATGGCATCGCAGACCCACAGACCCCCGGCCGTGAACAGGCCGATGTCCAGGCGCACGCGGATGGGCACCGTGCCCCACAGCGGGGCACCCTGAACCAGTCGCGCCCGGGCGCGTCCCACTTCCATGCGCACGACCGACCGCACGGCGGGCGATGCGGTCGGAGCGCGGAGCGCGTCGTCGGTCACCCCGAAGGACGCCATGTCGTCGCGCGGCAGGTACACCCGGTCCCGCTCAACGAGGTCCCGCCCGATGTCCTGCCAGAAGTTGACCAACTGGAGACCCTCACAGGTGGCATCCGACAGCGCGACGCGGCGAGCGTCGTCCCGTCCGAGCACGCCCAGCACCATGCGTCCGACCGGGGTGGCCGAGTGTGCGCAGTAGTGCAGGAGGTCCTCGTGGGATTCCCAGCGTGACGTGCGCTGGTCCATGCGGTTGGCCTCGATGACGCGCGTAAACAGGTCCGTGTCCAGGCTCCGTCGGCGGATGACGTCGGCGACGGCCACGAGCACCGGGTCGTCTGCCGTCCCGTGGACGGCGCGGACGAGGTCGGCTTCCCATGCGTCGAGTGCGGCGAGGCGCTGCGTGACGGTGGCGTCACCGGCGTCACCGATGTCGTCCGTGATCCGGCAGTACGCGTAGAGCGCGCGCATGTCGGAGCGCACGTCGCGCGGGGCGAGCGCGAATGCGATGGGGAAGTTCTCGTCGTGATCACGTGTGATGGCGGCGACGCGCGCTCGTGCCCCGTCGAGATCTCCGGGGGCGGTGCCCCCCGTTGTCATCCGGCGTACCGCCCAAGCGCCATCACCGGGAAATACAGGCGGTAGTAGTGGTACTTGATCATGAAGTCGCCGGGGAAGCCGGTGCCCGTGAAGGCGTCCTCATCCCAGTCCCCGTTCGGCCCTTGGGAATCCACCAGCCACGCGATACCCGGGGAAATCGCCGGATGATCGGGAGCGGCGGCGATGAGGCCGATGAGCGCCCATGCGGTCTGGGACGCAGTGGACTCGCCGACACCGGCGAGGGAGGGATCGCGGTAACTCGCGATGTCCTCGCCCCAACCGCCGTCGGCGTTCTGATGACGGGCCAGCCAGTCGACGCCGCGCAGCACCCAACTGGCGTGCATGTCCACGCCACAGACGGCAAGGGCGGGGAGCACCGCTCCCGTCCCGTACACGTGGTTGACGCCCCACCGTCCCCACCACGACCCGTCCTGTCGCTGGGTGCGGCGCAGATAGGCGAGGCCCGTGCGGATGGCCGGGTGCCCGTGCGGCACGCCGCACTCGGCCAGTGCCTCTAGCACATGGGCCGTCACGTCCTCGGTGGATGGGTCGATCACCTCGCCGAAGTCGCAGACCGGAAACTGGCCGATGAGCGTGCTCGTGTTGTCCACGTCGAAGGCCGCCCACCCACCATCCCGACTCTGCATCGAGAGGAGCCACTTGACCCCGCGACGCACGGCACCGTCGGATCGCGCCACCCCGGTGCGCAGCAGGGCGATGAGCACTTCGGCTGTGTCGTCGGTGTCGGGATACCACTCGTTGTTGAACTCGAAGCTCCAGCCGCCAGCCTCGCCCCGACGGGGAAGGTTTCGCCAGTCGCCCTCCCGGGTGACCTCGCGTGCCAGCAGCCAATCCCGTGCTCGTGAGACGGCGTCGTCGTCACCGGCCGTGCCAGCGTCGTCGATGGCGATGGCCGCGAGGGCGGTGTCCCAAACCGGGGACAGGCACGACTGCATGCGCAGCCGCCCGTCGCGGTACAGGAGGAACGTGGAGAAGCCCTCGATGGCACGGGTGATGACTGGGTGGTCCAGGGGCATTCCGAGCGCGTGCAGGGCGAAGATCGAGTAGACCCATGGGGGTTGGATGCCCGCCCACGCGCCGTCGGCTTCTTGGCGATCGAGGATCCATCTGCGGATGCGGCGCTCCGACAGTCTGCGGACGAATCCGAGCGGGTGTCGGTTGTACCAGTGAGCGAGCGGCATGAGACGTGAGATCCACTGCGTGAGGGGCCCGGGGCTGCGCGGGTCGGGTCCGGGCACACTTCCGGGGGCCTCCGCGAAGATGGGTGCCACCGACGCGGCCTGCGGGAACGTGGGGTTGCGCGAGAGCACGACGAGCATCGGCACGAACGTTCCGCGCGCCCATGAGGCGAACCGGTACACGGACACCGGTGCGCGCGCCGGAAGCATCACGATCTCGGGCGGTGCTGCCGGCAGCGCCCGCCACGGATACTGGCCGAGCACAGCGAGCCAGAGACGGGTGAAGAAGCGGGCCTTGTTCGCGCCGCCGAGAGCCAAGATCCGGCGCTCGGCACGCTGCATGGGCTCCGCCGACTCGGGAATTCCCGCGAGCCGGAGTGCGTACCAGGCCTCCACGGTGATGGAGAGGTCGCCAGGTGCCCCGTGCCAGATGGGCCAGCCGCCATCCTCTCCCTGGGTGGCCAGCAACTCGGCGGCCACGGCGCGGCGCTCCGTCTCGCCCGCCATTCCGAGAGCCTCCAGCAGGAACAGGTGCTCGGCTGTGATGGACGCGTTCGATTCGAGTTCGCCCCACCAGAATCCGTCGTCGTGCTGCAGGCCGCGCAGGTGCTGAGCCCCGCGGTCGGCAGCCAGGCGCGCCGCTCCGCGGAGTTCCGGTGCGGTGAAGGATCGACTGTTCATGCGACCCCTGCCAGGGCGGCCGCCACTGCGGGCACGAGCCCGCGCCGTGCGACGCGCGCGCCGCGGGCCAGTCGGGTCCAAACCGCGATCTCGGACGGGCGGGTGACGACGCGCCGCACAATGCGCAGACGGTGAATGTCGCCGGAGGGGGCGATCAGGCCATTGAGGTTCGGCAGGATGTCGTCGGCCCGGTCGGTGACGGCGCGGATGGCCGCGAACGGGATCCCCGCTCGCGCGCAGGCGCGCGCCACGCCGGCACTCTCCATGTCCACCGCGATGCCGACGAGCTCTGCGCGCGCGGCGGGGTGCGACACCACGTTGGGGGTGGTGGTGAGAGTGCCGGAGCTCACGCCCGCACCGCGCGTGAGACCGGAGTCGCAGATGAACTGGTCGCCCGTGGCCGCGTCGATCACGCGCTCAGGGATGACCACGTCACCGCGTGCGAGGGTGGGGTCGAGGGCACCGCAGAACCCCACCGCGATCATGGCCGTGGCACCCGCGGCGATCGCTCGGGCGGCATGGTGCTCGGCGGGGCCGGAGCCCATCCCGGTCACGATGACCCGCACGCCGGGTCCGGCGAGGTGCCGCAGTATCCGCTCCTCCGCGGCCACGGCGCACAGCAGAGCGAGCACGCCGTCGGCCAACGGGAATCCCTCCGTGTCACCCGCGCGCGAGTGCGAGCAGGTCCCTGGGGCTGGACATCGCGTCGAGGATGGTCGTGGCTTCATAGCCGCAGTGCATGAGGCAGTTGGCGCAGCGCGGGTCGCGACCGGTTCCGTAGTCCTCCCAGTTGGTCTCATCGAAGAGTTCGCGGATGCTCTGGACGTGCTTGTCGGCGAGTAGGTAACACGGGGAGCGCCAGCCCTCGACTGTGTAGGTGGGCATGCTCCACGCCGAGCAGCGGTATTCCCGCTTCCCCTGCAGAAACTCATGAAAGAGCGGGTTGTTGTAGAACGGGATTCTGAGCCCCTCGCAGCGTTCGTGTACCTCGGTGTAGAGAGCCTGGGCCTCGGAGCGTGCGAGGAACTGTTCGCGATCCGCCGTGACCGACTCGTAGTCGAAGCCCGGTGACGTAATACAGCCCTCCACGCCCATGTCCTTAAGAAACATGAACAGTTCCACGTAGGCCTCGGGGGCGGTGCCACGGAAGATCGTGGTGTTCGTGCAGACGCGGTACCCGCGTGCGATGGCCTCGCGCATGTGTGCGGTGGCCGTCGTGAACACGCCCTTCCGGTCAACCGCGTGATCGTGCACCGCCTCCATCCCGTCGATGTGGACAACGAACGCGAAGCGCTTGGTGGGCTCGATGCGACCGAACGCGCGGTCCATGAGGATGCCGTTGGTGCAGAGGTAGACGAACCGGCCCTGATCGATGATCCCGTTGACGATCTCGTCGATCTGCGCGTGGATGAGGGGCTCGCCCCCCGGAATGTTGACGATGGGGGCGCCGCACTCATCGGCCACACGCAGGCACTCCTCGACGCTCAGCCGCTTGTGGAAGACGTCCTTGTACTCCTGAATGCGTCCGCACCCCGTGCAGGCCAAGTTGCACAGTTCGAGGGGCTCAAGCATGAGCGTGAACGGGAACCGTTCCTTGCGTTCTACGAGCTTCTTCTTGGCGATGTAGGTCGCCATTCCCAACTCAAGAGCGATGGGGCGTCGTGACACGGTGTGCTCCTAGCGAGTTGCGGGGCATCGGACTCGGGTGAACCGTAACGGACGCGGCGGTGCGAGACCACCTCGGGACCGGGGCGCGTTAACTCTGTCGCGAAAAGGCCGTATCGGCGATGGCGGCGAGGTCGTCCACCGGGCCGTCGAGATGCCCGAGGAGTTCCAGTGCCCGTGCCCGCGATTCGGCCGCGAGGTCCCGGGCGCGGTCCATACCGTGCAGGCTCGTGTAGGTCACTTTCCCCATGCGTTCGTCGGCGCCCACGGCCTTGCCGAGTTCCTCCTCCGAGCCGGCCACATCGAGGATGTCGTCGACGATCTGGAACAACAGGCCGACTTCCCTCGCGAACGCCCGGTAGATCACATCCTGAGCCGGGGGCGGCGGGGCCAGCACGAGGGCCACATGCACCGACACGGCCATCAGCCGACCGGTCTTGAGGGCGTGCATGGCGGCGAGGGCCTCCGCACCACCTACCCCGGCTCCCTTGAGATCGAGATACTGGCCGCCCACCATCCCGGCAACGCCCGTGGCACGGCTGAGCTCACGAAGGATCCCCACCTGGACGGCGGGGCCACCACCCTGCTCCTCGCACACTAGGCGCACGGCCTCCGCGAACAGGGCGTCACCCGCGAGGATGGCCACATCCTCGCCGTACGTCACATGGCAGGTGGGAAGGCCACGGCGGAGATCGTCGTCATCCATCGCGGGCAGGTCGTCGTGGATGAGGGAGTAGGTGTGCACCAGTTCGATCGCCGCGGCGGCGGGCATGAGGTCGGCCGGATCCCGGCCCAGCGCCTCGGCGGTCGCCAGCGCGAGGACGGGGCGAATGCGCTTGCCTCCCGCGAGCAGCGAGTACCGCATGGCGGCGGCCAGACCCTCGGTGCCGCGGGCCTCGGCAGCCTCGGCGGGGTCCGCCACGTCGAACCGCAGCCCGTCGAGGTATTCGTCAACCCGTACGCGGAGGTGCTCGGGGTATCGGGCGTGGACCGTGCTCATCGGGCCGCAGGGTACCGGGACCCGGACCGGACTGCTGGTACCGTCACCACTCATGCGCGCGCTGATCCTCCATGGGCCCGGCGATGTCCGTCTTGAGGACGTCCCGGTTCCCTCACCGACCCCGGGCGAGGTCGTGCTCGAGGTCACCTGCGCACTCACCTGCGCGACGGACGCCAAGATCCTGAGACAGGGAGGCCACCCGTCGATTCCTCCGGCCCCCGCCCCCTTCGGGCACGAGGCGGCGGGCGTCGTGCGGGTGCTGGGAGAGGGCGTCACCGACTTCGCCGACGGCGACGTGGTGGTGGTGGCCAACTCGGCGCCATGCGATGAGTGCCTGCCGTGCCGCCGCGGACGCCCCTCGCTGTGCGAGTCGATCGTGTACCTGTCGGGGGCCTACGCCGAGTACCTCCGCGTTCCCGCCCGCATCGTGGCACGCAACATGCTGCGCGTTCCGAGTGGCCTCGCACTTGAGCACGCCGCCATGGTGGAGCCGCTCGCCTGCGCCGTGCGCGGCGTCGAGCGGGTCGCCGCGCTGGCCGGCGACGAGGTCGTCGTGCTTGGCGGTGGGGTGCAGGGCACCCTCATCGCCGCCCTCCTCGCCGGTCGTGGTTGCATTGTGACCCTCTGCGACCCGCATCAGGCCAATCGCGATCGTGCCCTCCACTTCGGTGCGGCCCGCACCATGGAGGCCCCACGCGACTCCACCGCCATCGATACGGTCCGCCGCGCCCACGGTGGGGGCCGCGGCCCCGATGCCGTCGTCGAGGCCGTCGGTCGCCCCGAGGTGTGGGAGGTGGCCGTCGCCCTCGCCCGCCCCGGTGGTGAGGTGCTCCTCTACGGCGGCTGCGCCCCGGGCACCACGGTCACGCTGCCTACGGCCCCGCTGCACTACGGCGAACTGTCGATCCGCGGTACCTACCACCACACGCCCGAGTGCGTGCGTCAGGCGCTCGCGCACCTCGCTGCTGGTGATGCCCCCTACGGCTTGCTCCTCGGCGACGAGATCGACCTCGCGGAGGTACCGACAGTTCTCACCGCCCCTTCGGGCCCAAAGCACCCGGTGCGAATGACGGAGCGCCCCCGGGTACCCCCGGTGTCAGGCACTTAACATTCCCCCCGGTGTCGGGGCTACATGGATGTGCGATTCAGGTGCGGTAAATCCGCGCCCCCATCAAGAGGGCAGACCCTCATAGGAAAGCCATTTTTGCTTGCGAGGAGTGCGAGGAATGCGTGTTACGTGATGGCTCGGTGATGGCTGCAAATCGGTTCGACCGACCGAGATCGCGTCAGAGGGTCGCAGGGG
>SHVE01000008.1 GCA_009694365.1 Thermoleophilia bacterium
CGGCGTGACCACGGCCAAAGATGCATTCCGCCGGGCGGGGTGCACGATCTTTGAGCCCGAGGAAACCCGAACCCCCACTCGATTCGCCGTCGCTCGCGGCAAGGGCCCGATGTACGACATCAGGGTGCGCACGTGCCGACCCCCCGGTGGCAATTACACGTTCCTCACCAAGGCCGCGCTGGATCTCAGCGAATCGGTGATCGTGGTGTTGGTGCTCCTGCACGACGGCGAGTCGCCAGACCTCTATCTCATTCCCTCCCTCGCCTGGCACGAGCCAAGTTCCCTGCTGGTGGATCGTGACTACGAGGGTCTTGCGAGTGCGCCGGAGTGGGGGGTCTCGCTGTCCGGGAAAAGCATGGGACTCCTGAGCGATTTCAACTTCGCCCGGAGGGCGCAACAACTCTAAGCCGCAGCTTGATGCTGCCTATCGCCGCCGTCACCGCACGCCCACCGCCCGCCACCGCGACGGGTTGCCCGCGGCGTCAATCACCCGTACCACCATGGGGCCGGCGGGTGCTGGGATGGTGACCACCTTGGCGAAGGGGATGGTGTGCACCACGCCACGGCGACGGGATGACGCAACCTGGATGGACCGCACTCCCGAGATGGCGTCGGTGGCCCATGTGGTGATGCGCACACGGCGCGTCCGGGCAGCGGTATGGGTCTTCGCGTTCGCCGCCTGCCCCACAACGTCCACGGCCACCACCTTGGTCAGGACCGGGGTGGTGGTGTCCAGAATGATGTCGTCGGAGTACGTCTCCCGTGCCGAGATGCCCTTGCCCCTAAAGCGCACGTAGATCACATGGGGAAGCCGGGACCCCTCGTCGGCGACAAGCGTGAATGGCACCTCGTCGTGCACCGGCATCGAGTAGGAGGTGCGGAACCCGCCATCCGTGCTGATGCGCATGGTGGTTGCGCCATCCGGCCACGACACCGAGAGGGTGACCGTTGGAGTGGCCGTGAACCGGGCACCGTTGTTGATCGTGACGCCCGGATCCTCGGACCCGGGCGCGGGCCGCACATCGATCAGGCGCGCGTCGGTGGCGGTGCCACCACCGGGGGCCGTCACGCGGACGCCCACCACGGTCTCCGCGGAGAGGCCCACCGTCACCGACGGCGTGAGCCCGGTGTCCGTCTCGTAGATGTCATCGCCGTCGGTGTCCCACGCGTAGGTGAGCGCGCCGCCGTTCGGCACGCTCGCCATCGCACGCAGCACCGTGTCGCGCCCGGCGATCACGAAAGCCGGCTCGGCGTCCATCTCGACGATCGGCCCATCGATCACGGTCAGGGTCGCGATACCGGAGTCGGACACGTTCCCCACCATGTCCAGCGCCCGCACGTGCACAGAGTGCGCACCGTCCGGAAGCGTCGCCGCGGGGACCGACGCCACGCACGTGGAACCGCATTCCTGGGCCTCCACACGCGCCACCGGCACCTCGTCCACCATCAGTTCGTAGTGCGACAGACCCGACCCGTAGTCGCCCACCGGGGTCCATGCGATTCCGTCGGTTGAACGCGCCGATTCTTCCGAGATGAGCAACTGGGGCACTTCGGGCGGAATGGCATCAATCCGGAACCCCTGGGAAGTGCGTTGCGAGCTCCAACTGCACTGCATCGATCCCCAGCGGATGGCGCAGTTGTAGTTCATGCGCATCAGTACGGACACCACGTAGCGACCATCGACGAGGGAGCCGAACCACTTCGATACGGTCGAATCGAGGAAGTACGGACCGTGCCCCCACACCTGCCGGCCACCCACCACGGCCGATCCCGACATCGTGGCATCACGGTGGAGCGACTCTGAAGCCCTGTCACCCCCGACCGGTCGGCGGTACGACATGCCCACTCCCTGCGGACCAGCCCACGCCTCGCCACCGGCAATCGTCACGCCGGACAGTTCGATGCGCAGGTCATTGGCAGACTGAGCGAACGTTGCCGGGGCAGTCGCGAGGCCAACCACGCCGACGAGCAGGGCAACGGATGCGAAATGCGGATGCAGACGAGGCATGGATCCTCCACAAACGAGGCCGTGAGGCCGTGGGACGAATACACCGAGGTCACTCAGCGCGGCGTCCACCCTTACGTCACGCACCGCATACCGACGGGCGTACCTCGTGAGCACGACGTCACCAGCGGCGGGCCCCGTGCGGTAGCTCGAACAATCCGGACGTCTCGGCACATTCCACCCAGACACTGCCGCGACGCCGAGTGGCCTCCCAAACCACCGTCGCCGGGACGATCCCCGCTGGTGAAGGCCCGGGAAATCTGGTGAACCTGCGCGGCGGACGATGGCTCACGCTCCCGGCGGCAATCGCCTGAACGATCGGCGCCGTCATCGTTTCGCTTCAGGCCTCATCGACGCCGAGAGGGGTACAAGGCCTGAGGGTCTCATGCGGTGCGCACAGGTCGAGCCAACGACTACCGAGAGCGTTATCGGACAGGAGAAGGTCGCGGTACGGACGATCCTCTGGCACCAAGCGGATGGGGCGGAGCGCCGACCGTCTCCTATACCATCGTCATGCTCCGGCGGGTCGCTATCGGCCGGTCCCATCAAAGCGCCGTTTGGCGTGAAGACAAGGGCGTACCGTCGATGTCATTGCCCCGTCGAGTCCTCACCATCGCGATCTCCGCCGCACTCGCCGTCGGCGTCATGGTGTCGCCCACTGCTGGTGCGCCCAGCGTCGCCACGCAGAAGCAGCCGAAGATCCCGCGTACGTCCACCTTTCGTACCGCACCGACCCACCCGTCCGTGGGGATCATCACGCTGCAGCCCAACATGCCGACCGGTGCGCAGGCCCGCGCCAACAAGGCGATCCAGACAGCGATGAAGACGGCGAACCCCGATGAAGGCAAGCCGGGGCCAGTGGTGACGAAGCCCTACCGCGGGCCGGCCATCGGTATGCCCACGAAGATCGACCCGGAGAAGCCCGCTAACCCAGGCGGAGACACCATCACCGCGCCCGGTAACGACCCCGCTAGCGGAGGTACCACGCCCGTGGTCCGCGGCATGCGACGGGAGCACGCGGCTGATCCGCTGAGCGCGTTCCGGGTGTCGACCGTGGCCGACCCCTCCAAAGCGGCCGGGGGATTCGGTACCTCGTGGATCGGGGAGCCGACCAGCGCGAACGACCGCAACGCCATCCTGTACACGGCCAACTGGTATGCCGCGTACTCCTCGGACAACGGACGCACGTGGGGGTACATCGACCCCGTGACGGCCTTCCCCAAACTCGACAACGGGTTCTGCTGCGACCAGTACGCCGTGTCCATCCCCCGCGATGGGTACAACAACATCGCCTGGGTCCTCCAGAACTCCGCGACCGCCACTCGCAACTCGTATCGGCTCGTGGTGCTGAAGAACCGGTCAGGCATCGAGTCACTCGATGGCACCTTGGAATACTGCTCGTACACCATTGACAGCACCGACTTCGATCTGCCGAGCAACTACATGCTCGATTACCCCTCGATGCAACCCACATCGAAATACCTGTACCTGTCGGCCAACGCGGGCCTCATCGGTACCGGGTCGGTTGATCGGGCGGTTCTCTGGCGCATCCCGCTCAACGGGCTCGAGACCTGCAGCGGCTCGGCGCAGCAGTTGGTTCTCGATGATCAGCTAACGCTGCGCCCCGTCAACGGCGCAGGTTCCACCATGTACTTTGGATCGATCCCGAGGTATTCGGACACCTACGGCAAGAAGTTCAACATCCACTATGTCAAGGACTCATCCACAACCCTCAACTACTTGCAGAAGGACATCACCGACTGGCCCACGGGTGCAATGAGTTGCCCGCTCACGTCAACTTCGACGTTCGACCCCTGTGCGCGCCTGAGCGGTAAGAAGGTGCTCGCCGGATATCTCTCGACCAACCGCGTCGGATGGCTCTTCGTCACCGGCTCCGGCGGCAGCAGCACCAACTACCCCTACACGCGCGTGGTGCGATTCGACCCGTCATCGCTGGCGCTCAAGGCGGAGACCGACATCTGGAACGCATCCTACGCGTGGACATACCCGTCAGCGGGCGTCACCCAGCGGGGCGACGTGGGTGGACTGCTCACGGCCACCGGTGGTGCGCTCAACCCCACCGCGCAGGCCTACATCGTGGACGACATTTCCGACTGGTCGCCGCTCGCCATCCTCGGCATCACCTCCTCGGATGACGGACCGACGGTAACCTGCAACAGCACAGTGAGGGCCAACTGCCTCGGCGATTACTACACGGCCGTCGCGTACACCGGGTGCTCCAACACTCTGCTCGCGACCACGGTCGTGGAGCAGACCACCGACTCGGTCAAGGGTCCTGCACACCGGTGGGCGTGGTTCGGACGTGACCGGGACGCCTGCGTCGATCTGCAAGTGACCGGCGTCACCGCTGGCGTGACGTCCGGCAGCACCGATCCGCTGCATAACGGCGGAACCATCTCGGTGGGTGACACCACCACGAACACGGGGTCCACCGCAGCGGTGGCCACCACCACCGCCTACTACCTGTCACGTGACGACGACCAGTCGAGCTCCGACACGCGCCTAGGCGACCGTGCCGCGGGCACCATTTCCATCGGCTCGTCATCGGTCGGCGTGAACCAGTTGTTCACTCTTCCCACGTCCGCGCACGGCAACTACTACGTCATCGCCTGTGCGGATGACGACGCAGTGATCGACGAGGTGTCGGACACGAACAACTGCTTCGCATCGGCGGTGGTTGATGTGAAGTGGGACGTCACCGGCGTCACCTACGTGCTGTGGAATCGGTCCGTGGCGATGGCCGCGGCCACAGCCGTCAGGCCCATCAAACCGGGTGGGGCGATCAAGGTGAAGGTCGACGCGCGTATCGCGCCCATCGGAGGCGACCCCGACCGGCCGCTCAACCCCGACATCATCAAGACCCTGAGGATGCTCCCCCTCGACGTTTTCCTCTCGGTGGATCGCACGACGCCACCTCTCTACACGGGCCTCATCGGGCATATCCCCACCAGACCGATCGAGGTCATCACGCTTCCCGGAAGGAAGCGACAGGAGTGGAAAGGTCATGTCGCGGCCACCATCAATCTGCCGCGCATCATGCCTCCGGGTCGTTACTGGGTTCACGTGTGCGCCGCCAGGACGCTGGATGACCCGGAACTGGCGGGCAACTGTTCCACGATCAAGAAGCCGCTCATCGCGACCGTCGCCGCCGCGTAGCGGCGGCGCACTCCTCACGTGGTCAGTCCGTACTGAACCCGCTGTTGATATCGAACGACACCGTGGCAGTCGGAGCGTTGGCCGTAAAATTGAGATCGATGGACCCCGGAGGTATGGAGCCCATCACCGTGCCGGGCATGAGCGGGAACGCCGACGTGAACATGGTGATGGACCGAGGAACCGGGACCGTCGCCACCAAGTACCCGACCAACTGGTCCACCGTGATGGGCGCCGACGACGGCCAGCCGTTCACCTGGGCCGATCCGTACAGCCCAACCACAAGGTTTGACGATGTCTGGTTGACGATGGCGACACTTCCCGGGCTCCCGGATCCGACAGCGGTGATGGTGCCTCCACACCCACTGCCGCCTGCCTACCGATGAGGTTCAACGCGGCGGACAGAACCTCGATCTGCATGTCGGGGAAAATGCTCGCGCCCTGCGCCACGTACGCACCGACTTGGTCCCCGAAGGCCACCGTATTGATCGTGAACGGCATCTGGAGCACCGCGCCCACCGGGCGCATTCCCATGCTGCCGCACGAGTAGCAGTCCGCCCACGCCATTGCGATGCTGGCCCCACTCCCGACGAGCGCCGCGGCCGACTCCTGGTCGATCATCAGCGAGATGCCGCGCGTTCCCGGCATCACCCAGTCGGAGGGCGTACCTCCGGTCTCGTGGGAACCGTGGGTCCGGGCGTAGGCCGTCACTCTTCGATGGCGAATCGCTGCAGTTCGGCGGCCACGAGGATGCTGGCGGCCTCCGTCGGGGTGAGCCCCTCCCCTGCCGCGAAGGCCGTGATGGTGGCGGCCGTGATGGTGATGGGAATACCACCCACCACGCCCGCGATGGCTGTTCGTCCCCGATCCCACACGAGACCGGGGAAGTCCGTGGGAATCGCCGCCTCGCCGATTCCCTGCCAGTACCTAGGCGCGACGGCCATGACTGCGGTCACGCGATCGATCACGTCGCCCGCGTAATCCCACTCCCGCCACCAACCGTTGTACGAGGGGTGCACGCGTACGGCCTCGCTCACGTCGGTGGGTCCGTGGTCCAGATTCACCACTGCGGCCTCACCCTTTGGCGCCTGTACCACGCCGATGGCCACCCCCGGCGCGATTGTCTCCCAGCAGGTAACGCCCGGATCGGCCCTGGCCATGGTGAGGGCCCGGCGCCAGGCGTCGCGGGGGAAGAGCCAGCGACCCCAGCCGCGCGCAATGTCCTCAGGGGACGAGTGATAACCGATGGGCGTGCCCGCAGCAAGGTCGGGCAGGTCGCCGAAGGGCACGCGGGGAATGACCGCCACCGCTCCGGTGGCGGTCACGGTGAGGGTGTCGAGATCGGGCTCGTCGGGGGTGATGGTGAGCAGCGTGCGTTCCGACTTGGGATTGCGGGTGGGCAGGGCTTGGGTCCCGTTGAGGTGGATCTCATCGATGAGGGCCATCACATTGCCATCGATGGGGAGCGCGAACTCACCGCACGGGTGAATGTCGCCGGGCATGTCCATGAGATGCATCCACACCACTCCGCCCACGGCAAGGCCCGCTTCGGTGTGCAGGATCACTCGGCGCGGACGACGAGCACCGACGACGGTACGCGGTGGGCCACGCGCTCGGACACGCTGCCGAGAGCGCGGATACCCGACCGGCCACGGGCACCGAGGATCAGCAGGTCCACGTACTCTCCCACCGACGCGATGGCGTCAACCGTGCGGCCGCTGACGACCCGCACCGGCAGGTCACCCACCACCCCCCGCGGCCACCGCCTGAGCGGGCACCCGGCCCGCGGTGATCACGGTGGCGTGAATGGCACCACCGGAGCACGCCACCATCTGCCGCGCCACCGCGAGCGCCGCCAGCGATCCGTCCGATCCGTCCACGGCAACCGCGATGCGCGCCGGAAAACGCTGGGAATCGAAGGGCGGCCGGGCAACGAGCACCGAGCAGGGCGCGTGACGCAGCATCTCGGTGGCGGCGCTCGGGATCGCCATCCCCAAGAGGCGCCCTCCGCCGTGGCTACCCATCACCACCAGATCGACATCGGCGGCGGCGGCCAGCAATACCTCATGGGTCGCCCCGGTGACCACGTGGGCCCGGGAAGCTATATCCGGTGGCATCTGCATACACGCCTGCTCCGCCGATTCGCGGGCACGGACGTTCAGCACGACGCGCCCGAGGTGATCCGCGCCGGGTGCCGCCACCTGCTCAGGCGTCACAAGGCACTCACCAGCCCAGCGGTTGATCGCGGCGACGTAGGGGACGGCAACGGCAAGGGCGATGACGGTGCCCCCGGGCGCTACTAGGTGGCCGGCCTGGCGGGCGGCCTCGAACCCGGCACGGGTTCCGTCGTTGGCGGCCATGGCGGAGCGGAAGGGCATGACGTGATCATGTCGCATCGTCAGGTGATGAGCGACCGCAGCACGGAATGGTGATCCCCATCGACCGCGCGGACGAAGAGCCACCAGCAGTAGAAGTCGTCGCGGCGGTCCGAGGTGATGGCGATCCCCCGTTCCACCGACTCGGCAGGGGTGAGCCGGAACACGGCATCGAGCACGGCCGGTGCCGACAAATCGTCGGCGCCGAATCGCACGAGGGCGGACGCCACGGCAGCCGGGGCGTCACCCTCTCCCCCCTCATACATCGCCCCGCACTCCGTACAGGCGCCCGGGGTGATGTCGTGCCTGCCCTCCACCACCACTGCACCGCAGAGTGGACAGTCCAACGCTGCGCTCACGATGTCGCGGAGGGGATGATGAGTGCCGCGAGGGCGATGACCCCGGCGATCACCGCCATCCAGGGCACACCACGGTCGCGCGTGAACTTCCACACCACCCGGTAGCAGAACACGCTGCTGATACCGGTCAGCACGACCACGGCGTACTGGCCGGAGGCCACGAACCCGCGTGTGATGGCCACGCCACCCAGCACCGTGGAGAGCAGGGCGCCGAGCGCCACCGAGTCCACCCCACCGGCGTTACCGTTCCGCAGATTGGTGGCCTCCCAGCCCATCCATCCGGCCGCGAAGACGAACCACACGGCGACCACCAACTCGGCGGTAGCGCGGCTGGCACTCGGAGTGGCGTTCCAGTCGATGAGCATGAGGACACCGACGATCAACTGCACCACGCAGGCCACCGCGACGGTTGACCACGTGCGATTGAGGACACCGCGTTGGTCGAGCGAGAGGTCGGCAGGGTCGGGAACCCCGATGTCGGGATCGACGGGGTGCAGACGACCCGCATCGATGAGCCGCGTGCGCATCCACATGCCGATGATGAGCACGCCAATGCCCGCCGCCGTACCGATGAGGAACGACATGAGGGCCACACCCGCCGGGGTCCCACCGGCCACACGCATGACGTTGTAGACGACCAGCCAGCCGACCAGAACGGCCGAGACGGACCGTGAGATGAGGCGTCCCGGCCGGGGCCACATGGACGTATGGGGCGCAGGGTGGATCATGTGCGCTCCCCGTAACCGCCATCCACGGACAGCACCTGCCCGGTCACGTATTCGGCGGTCACGAGATAGAGCATGGCATCTACCACGTCGCCGGGGGTGCCGAGACGCCCGAGAACCGTCTGCGCCGCCAGCCGCTCCTCCAGATCGCCGCCCGCATCGCCGTCGAGCAGCACGGGGCCGGGGGCGATGGCGTTCACCAGCACATCGGGTGCGTACGCCTGCGAAAGCAGCCGTGTGAGCATGACGAGGCCGGCCTTGGAGACGCAGTGTGGCGCGCGCTGGGGCCAGGGCTGTCGTGCACCCACGTCGGCAATGGCGACGATGCGACCGAACCCGCGGTGCGCCATGGCGGCGCCGATGTGCTGGGCGAGAAAGAACGGGGAGGTGAGGTTGACCTGCAGGGTGCGGTCCCACATCGCTCGGTCCACCTGATCGAACGGAGCCGACTCCCAGGTGCTGGCCGAACTGATGAGGATGTCCACGCCACCCATCGCCTCCTCGGCACGCCTGGCCAGATCCTCCGCCGCACCGGGCTCCGAAAGGTCGGCGTTCATCGTGACGGCGTTCACGCCCTTCGCCCGGCAGTCGGAGGCAAGCGCTTCCGCGGCCTCGAGCGACGACCGGTAGTGGATGGCCACGTTCACACCACACGAAGCGAGGGCCGCCGTGAGGGCCGCACCCAGACGTACCGCGCCGCCGGTGATGAGAGCGCTCATGCCCGTCGGATCGATCATCCGAGCCCCAACAGTCGTGACATCCCACGCGCCGCCCGACCCCGGTGGGAGATGGCGGCCTTCTCGTCACGGCTCATGTCGGCGAGCGTACGGGTATCGGTACGAGGGCGGAACACGGGGTCGTAGCCGAACCCCTCCGACCCGGACGACGTGTGGGTGATCTCACCGGGGAGGACCCCACTGGCCACCAGAACGGCACCCGTGGGGCCGACGGCGTACAGAACGCACCCGAAGGCGGCCCCGCGGTTCTGGATGCCCTGCATCTCCTCGATCAGGCGGTTGCAGTTGTCCTCATACGTGGCGTCGGGACCCGCGTACCGCGACGAGTACACGCCGGGGCGCCCATCGAGGGCGTGGACGAAGAGCCCGGAGTCGTCGGCCATCACCCAGGCATCAACCGGGGCGTCCGCACGGAGGGCGTCGGCCTTGATTCGCGCATTCTGCACCAAAGTGGTGCCGGTCTCATCGGGGTCGAAACCGTCGGGAGCAACCGTCACCGTGGCGCCGTCGAGCAGGGAATCTAGTTCACGCACCTTGTCCATGTTGCCCGTGGCCAGGACGATGTGCATCAGGATGCGGCGGCCCCGCGTGGGATGACGGTGACGATTGCGCAGCGGGGAGCACGGGTATCCGATTCACTCACCGTGTCCGCGCCGAGCGTGGCCAGACCGATGTGCATCAGGATGCGACGGCCGCGCGCTGCATCACGGTCAGATCGATGCAGCCGGCGAGAGCCAGGTCGAGAAGGCCGTCGATGACCGCGCGCTCGACGGGTGGGCCCTCCGCAGTCGCCTGCACTTCCACCACCAAACCGGATCCCGTGGCCACCACGTTCATATCCACATCGGCCGTGGAGTCCTCGGCGTAGCAGAGGTCGAGGAGGGACTCGCCGCCCACTACGCCCACGCTCACGGCCGCGATGGAGTCGAGCAGCGGGAGCGCCTTGAGCCGACCCGCAGCCACCAGACCCTGCAGTGCCATCTCAAGCGCCACGTAGCCCCCCGTGATGCTGGCGCAGCGCGTCCCCCCATCGGCTTGGATCACGTCGCAGTCCACCCACACGCTGCGCTCACCGAGCGCCGCGAGGTCCACCACCGACCTGAGGGACCGACCGATGAGGCGCTGGATCTCGGTGCTCCGGCCATCCACCTTGCCGCGAGTGGCGTCGCGCTGCTTGCGGGTGTCGGTGCTTCCGGGGAGCATCCCGTACTCGGCGGTCACCCACCCCTTGCCCGATCCGCGGCGCCACGGCGGTACCTGCTCCTCGATCATCGCCGTGCAGATCACGCGTGTGTTCCCCACGGCCACCAGCACACTGCCCGTAGCGCTCGTGATGAACCCCGGGTCAAAGGTGGTGGACCGGAGTTGGTCCGGGGAGCGGCCGTCAATGCGCACGCCGGGACATTACCGGTGGTGGCTCGCGGGAACGACGTCCATCCGAGGATTATTAAGTGTCAGACACCGGGGTTCCACAGATCGACGTTGGTGGGCGGGAGGTGGGCACGAGAGCGTCGGTGGCAAATGTTAAGGGTCTGACACTTACCATTTGCCCATGCGCGATTCCCCTGCGGCTCTTGCCCGGCTCCTCCACGATTCCCGGTATGCCGTCGTACTCACCGGTGCGGGGATCTCCACCGAGAGCGGAATTCCCGACTTCCGATCAGCGGGCGGAGTGTGGGAGAGCCACGACCCCATGACGGTCGCGTCGATGACCACCTTCACCACCGACCCCGCGCTGTTCTGGCGGTTTCACCGGCCACGAATCGACATGTTGGGTCGTGTCGATCCGAACCCGGCTCACGTCGCGGTGGCGGAACTGCAGCGACGGGGCGTGGTGAAGGCCCTCATCACGCAGAACATCGACCGGTTGCACTCGCGTGCCGGTAGCGAGGACGTCATTGAGGTCCACGGGTCACTGGACAACGGGTATTGCCTGCGCTGCGCGCAAACGGTGTCTATGGACGAACTGTGTGTACGCGCCGACGGTGCCGCCGACGGCGTGCCGAGATGCACCTGCGGCTACCAGATGAAGAGCGGTGTGGTGCTGTTCGGTCAGGCCATGCCCATCGCGGCGATCGAGGCCGCCTACCACGCATGCGAGCAGGCGGACATGCTGTTGGTGATCGGGTCGAGCCTGCTCGTGACCCCGGTGAGCACCCTGCCATCAATCGTGCTGTCCCGCGGCGGGAACCTCGCGATCCTCACCGAGGGCGAAACGCCCTACGACGACCGCTGTGCCGTGCGCATCACCAAGAAGGCCGGCCCGACCATGCAGGCAGTGGTCAGGGCACTCTCGAGATCATCCCCGCACACACCGACGACACGAGACTGAGACACCGCGGGCGGTGATGGCGGCGACGATCGTGGCCATCATCGCGGCGGGATCAATCGGCCTCCCGGGTTACGGGGACGACAACCCCGAGCAGGGCATGCGGAACGCCGTGAGCACCGGGGTGGCAAGCGGCGAACAACGGCAAGGACATCGGCACCGGTGCGGAGCAGGGCGTGACGAGCATCGGCGGGATCACGAATCACAATGGCGCAGTCGCCGACCTGCGGAGGGGCGGCATGCGCCTAGCCGTTCACCGCGGCGATGGCGCCCCTCACACGCCCAGCACGCCCGGACTACTCGCCCGGCGTGATCCCCGGGTCGACATGTTCCACGTCGCCGAATGGCATTTGCATGAACCGCGACCCGAGGGTGCGGAACACGTCGGGGTCACCCGAGCACGCGAAGGTATACGTGCCCTCGCGCTCGGCCGCGCGTCGCAGTCCCTGCCGATCGATGGTCTCCGCGATCTCACGGGCGATCTCCTCCCCCGACGAAATGAGAGTGACGCCCGGCAGCTGGCGTCGGATGAGCCGCGCCACCATGGGGAAGTGCGTACAGCCGAGGATGACGGTATCCACCTTCGCCTCGCGCAGCGGTCGCGTGTACTCGCGCACCATGTCCACAACGCCATCATCGAAGGGGTCACCGCTCTGGATCGCCGGGGCCAGCAGCGGACACGGCACGGCAGTGACTACGGCGCTGGCGTCGTGGGCGGCGATCATCCGCTGGTACGACCCCGACGCCACGGTGGCCTCGGTGGCCAGCAGACCGATGCGACGTGTCGGGCTCGACTGCACTGCGGCGTGCGCCTCGGCCGTCATCACCCCGATGACGGGCACGTCGAGATGGGTTTGCAGATGCGCAAGCGCCGCCGCAGTGGCGGTGTTGCACGCCACGACGACCAACTTGGCGTCCCTCCCGATCAGCCAGCGGGCGATGGCCTCCGCGCGCTCACACAGGTCGTGGGCCGCCTTGTCGCCGTACGGGAACCAGGCGGTGTCGCCGAAGTACACGAAGTCCTCGGCGGGCAGCCGGGTCAGACACTCGTCGAGCACCGTGAGCCCACCCACACCCGAGTCGAACACTCCAATGGGCCTATCCGCGCGCGTCTCCACCGCTGCATACCCTAGACGCCAACGAAGGGCGACCTCTCGACGTGGCACTACGATCCCCCGCCGTGACCGACTCCGCCGCCACCGCGAGTGACCGCCGCAACCTGATTCTCGCACTGGCATGCCTCGGCAACTTCGTCGTGGTACTCGACGTGGCCATTGTGAACGTGGCGCTGCCGTCCATGCGCATGGACCTCGGATTCAGCCCCACCGGCCTGCAGTGGGTGGTCAACGCGTACACGCTCACCTACGCGGGATTCCTGCTGTTGGGCGGCCGGGCCGCCGACCTCTTCGGACGACGGCGCATGTTCATCGTGGGCCTGTCGCTGTTCACGGGTGCGAGCCTGCTCGGAGGACTCGCCCCCAGTGCCGAGGCGCTCGTCGCCGGGCGGGCAATCCAGGGCTTCGGGGCCGCCATCGTGGCGCCCGTCACCCTCACCATCGTGGCCATCACGTTCACCGAGCCGCGCGAGCGGTCGCGCGCACTGGGCTACTGGGGCGCGTCGCTCGCCAGCGGTGGCGCGGTCGGTGTCCTGCTCGGGGGAATCCTCACCGATCTCCTCTCATGGCGCTGGATCTTCCTCATCAACCTGCCCGTGGGGATCGTCGGCATCGTCGCGGCACGGGCGCTGCTCGTCGAGAGTCGCTCGATGCGTACCCGCCGCCTCGACATCGGCGGTGCGCTCACCATCACCGTATCGCTCACCGCGCTGGTCTACGGCGTAGTGGAGAGCAACGTCCGTGGCTGGTCATCCGCGTGGACCATCATTCCCATCGTCGCGTCCGTCGTCCTTCTGGTCACGTTCCTCGTCATCGAGGTGCGATTCGCCCCCGATCCCATCGCACCGTTCCGCATCTTCCGATCACGCGCCCTCGTCGGCGCCAACATCGCAATGGCGTGCGTGGGCGGATCGATGTTCGCCATGTGGTACTTCACCTCGCTGTACCTTCAGGACGTCCTCGGCCAGAGTCCCCTCACGGCGGGCCTCTGCTTCCTCCCCGCCGCGTTCGGCGTGATCGTGGGATCGCAGGTGGCCGGTCGGTTCGTGTCGCGGATCGGCCCGCGACCACTGCTCACCGTCGCGGGACTGCTCATCGCAGGCGCCCTCTACTGGATGTCGCACCTCACGGCGGACGGCTCGTACGCCACCGACATCCTAGGGCCCTTCATCCTCGTCTCCTTAGGCCTCGGTCTGTCGTTCCCGCCGGGCACATGGGCCGCCACGACGGGCGTCGCACCATCGGAAGCCGGGCTCGCCTCGGGCCTCGTCAACACCACGCGGCAGATCGGTGGTGCCATCGGGCTCGCCGTCCTCGCCACGATCGCCGCGCAGCACACCGGGTTCCTCGTGGGCGGTGAGTCGGGACCCGCCGCCCTTGCGGATGGCTACGGGCGTGCCCTGCTGGTTGCGTCGGTCGTGGCCCTGGGTGCCGTTGCCGCCGCCCTCACCATCCCGTCCTCGCGCCCCACAGAGACAACCGTAACCGTGGGGCAACCGCGCAGCTAGCTCCAGGTCGGTGGATCCCCCGCGACCCCCCGCGACCTCGGCCAGAATGCCCGTCCGTGGCACCCGACGGGGTGGATCTCGCTAGTCCGCCAGTCGGCGGTAGCCGCCCTGCCACCAAGCGAGCGGCTGCCCGTCGGTCACCTCGGCCTGTACCACACGGCCGATGAGGATGGAGTGGTCTCCCCCGTCCACCACCTCATGCGGCTCGCAGACGAGGCGCGCGAGCGCACCCGGGAAGAGGGGCACACCGTGCAGTCCCGTGGTCACCTCGAGCCCCGCGAACCGGTCATCACGCGAGAACGCGAAGGTGTCGGAGATCGCCTCCTGCGTGACGGCGAGCACGTGCACGCCGAACCCGGGGGCCTGGGTGATGGCGTCATGGTGGTACGACGCATGACCGATGCACACCAGAATCAGCGGCGGGTGCAGCGACACCGACGAGAACGCCGACGCCGTGAGGCCCACGGGGCCGTCGGGACCGGACGCGGTGACGACCGTGATACCGCTGGCCCACCGTCCGAGGGCCGCCTTGAAGTCGGCCGGATCAACCGCCGCACCTCTGGGATCCGAATGCGTGCTCACGGGGCGGCACTGTATCCCGTGACGCCGGGTCCACGACGATGGGACCCAGTGCCCGGGCGATCAACCGGTGACACTCGGCAACCACCAGCAACTCCCCGGGACCCCCACGCACACGGGTCGTCCCGACCTTCGCCGCCCTCGGCACGCCCGCTGATTCGTCGCTGTCCGCCGACGGGGTCCGGAGGCCTCCCGAGCACGGGTGACACGGTGGTGAACCCACGCACCACCGCGATCCTCGTCACCGACGGGAAGGCGGCCGGTCGTGCCATGGACACGCTCGGAATCGCCGACACCCTGCACGTGCAGATGACCATCACCGGTCGGGCAGTGGATGGGACGCAGATCGATGGCCCACCTGCGGAGAACGATTGCTCGTCGCCCCGCCGGTCGTGCCACTACCAACCGGTCACAGCATGATCAGGAGTACGAGGGGGGCGCCGCGGTCTGTGAGGGCCCCATGATGAGCACAACGATGAGTGCGATGACCGGGAGAAAGAGGGCAAACACCCCGAACCCGAGTTGGCTGCGGTTGTTGCGACCGGCGACGACCACGGTGGTGGCGATCAGTGCGATGTAGATCGCGAACGAGACAATCCAGATCAGAATTCCCACTGTGCCTCCATGCTCAGGATATGACGGTGAGTCTCACCACGGTGTCGGACGTCGTTGCTACGGTTCCCTCACCGATCGCCCGTCGTGGGAGAGCCCGGCTTCGAGTCGGCGCCGAAGGAGCAACCGCCCCGGAATCTCTCAGGCACCCGAACCGTGGTGGGCGCGGTAACGCTGGAGAGAGGGTGCTCGCCACCCCGCCGATGGGGAAAGCCCGCACTGCGGGTGCATCTCTCAGGCACACGGACAGCGGGGGCTCGTAATCGCACGCACGGCGAGGGAGCCTCATCATGTCCAACCACACCAGTCTCACCGATCTCGAGGGGAACGACGAGTTCCTCGCACGACACATCGGGCCGTCCGATGCGGAGGTGGCCGCCATGCTCCGTGTGGTGGGCGCTGACTCTTTGGATGACCTCATCCGCCAGACCGTCCCCGGGTCCATCCTGCTCGACGCGCCACTCGACCTCCCCGCCCCGGTTACCGAGCGGAACGCGATCGCGCGCCTGCGGGGAATCGCCGCCGACAACACGGTGATGACCTCGCTGATCGGGATGGGCTACAGCGACACGATCACCCCAGCGGTCATCCAGCGCAACATTCTCGAGAACCCCGCGTGGTACACGTCGTACACGCCGTACCAGCCCGAGATCTCACAGGGGCGCCTCGAGGCGTTGCTCACCTTCCAAACCGTGGTGGCTGACCTCACCGGGCTGCCCCTCGCGAATGCCTCCCTGCTCGACGAGGGAACGGCGGCCGCCGAGGCCATGACCATGGCGCGGCGGGCGAGCCGGGCCGACTCGCCCGTGTTCTTCGTAGATCACGACTGCCACCCCCAGACCATCGCGGTCGTGGCCACCCGCGCCGAGCCCATCGGTATCGAGGTAGTGGTGGGTGACCCCGAGGTCGATCTGCCGGACGCGCTCTTCGGCGCCCTGCTCGCCGTACCCGGATCGAGTGGGGCGGTACGCGACGTCTCCCCCGTCATCGCCCGCGTGCACGCACTGGGTGGACTCGCGGCGGTGGTGGCCGACCCCCTCGCAATGGTGCTGGTGACGCCTCCGGGTGACATGGGTGCCGACATCGCCGTGGGATCGATGCAGCGCTACGGCGTGCCGATGGGCTTCGGCGGCCCGCACGCCGGGTTCATTGCCACGCGTGAGGAGTTCGCGCGCTCGCTCCCCGGTCGCCTGGTCGGGGTGTCCCTCGACGCCGCCGGACGCCCGGCGCTGCGCCTTGCTCTACAGACCCGTGAGCAACACATCCGCCGCGAGAAGGCCACCAGCAACGTCTGCACTGCGCAGGCCCTCCTCGCCATCATCGCGGCCATGTACGCCTCGTGGCACGGGGCCGAGGGGCTGCGCCGCATCGCCGAGCGCACTCTGCGCCTCACCTCCATCGTGGCCCGGGGACTCCGTGATTCCGGTATCGAGGTGGTGGGTGACACGTGGTTCGACACGCTCACGGTGCGCGTGCCCGGACGTTCCCCCCAGGTCCTTGCTGCCGCCCGTGCGGAGGGCATCAATCTGCGCGAGGTGGATAACGACACCGTAGGACTGTCTTTCGACGAAACCTCCACCCCTGGCGTCGTGGTGAGCGTGTGGCGGGCCTTCGGGATAACGGCATCGGTGGATGCGCTCGACCCGGTGGTGGCCGAGGGAATCCCCGTCGGACTCCGCCGCACGCGCGCCATGCTCCAACACCCGGTGTTCACCCGCTACCGCACCGAGCACGAGATGCTGCGGTACCTGCGTCGCCTCGAGGACCGTGACCTCGCCCTCGACCGCACGATGATCCCTCTGGGCTCGTGCACGATGAAGCTCAACGCTGCCAGCGAGATGATGCCCATCACGTGGCCGGAGTTCGCAGGTATCCATCCGTTCGCCCCCATCGATCAGACCACCGGATACCGCCGGATGTTCGACGACTTAGAACGTGCGCTCTGCGAGGTGACCGGCTACGACGCCGTGTCGCTCCAACCCAACGCCGGGTCGCAGGGCGAACTCGCGGGGCTGCTCGCCATCCGCGGGTACCACCGTGAGCGCGGCGACGCGCGACGCACCATCTGTCTCATCCCGTCGTCCGCCCACGGAACCAACGCTGCATCCGCCGTGATGGCCGGGATGAGCGTGGTGGTGGTGGCATGCACGCCCGACGGCGACGTGGACCTGGCCGATCTGCGTGTCAAGGCCGATGAGGCCAGTGACCGCCTTGCGGCGGTGATGATCACCTACCCCTCCACGCACGGCGTGTTCGAGACCGACGTGGAGGAAATCTGCGAGGTCGTCCACGCCCGCGGGGGACAGGTGTATGTGGACGGCGCCAACCTGAACGCTCTGGTGGGGCTGGCCAAGCCGGGCCACTTCGGGGCCGACGTGTCACATCTCAACCTGCACAAGACGTTCTGCATCCCCCATGGCGGTGGCGGACCGGGTGTCGGTCCGGTGGCCGTGCGTGCCCATCTGGCGCCGTACCTGCCCAACCACCCACTGCGCGCCGATGCCGGTCCCGCCTCGGGCGTGGGTCCTGTGTCGGCCGCACCCTTCGGATCCGCCGGGATCCTGCCGATCCCGTGGATGTACATCACCCTGATGGGGGCCGAAGGGCTGAGACAGGCGTCCGCGGTGGCGATCCTCAGCGCCAACTACGTCGCCGCGCGCCTCTCCCCCCACTTTCCTGTACTGCACACGGGTGCGGGTGGCCGGGTGGCGCACGAGTGCATCCTCGACCTACGCCCCATCAAAGATTCGTGCGGGGTGACCGTGGACGACGTGGCCAAGCGGCTCATGGATCACGGGTTCCACGCCCCCACCATGTCGTTCCCGGTCGCCGGAACCCTCATGGTGGAGCCCACCGAGAGCGAGGCGCAGAGAGAGCTCGACCGGTTCTGCGACGCCATGATCAGCATCCGCGAGGAGATCGCACGCGTGGAGAGCGGCGAGTGGGACGTGGACGACAATCCGCTGCGCCACGCACCCCATACGGCGGAGGATGTCGCCACCGACACCTGGGGTCGCCCCTACGGACGCATCGTGGCCGCGTACCCCCTCCCCGGTACCAAGGTGTCGAAGTACTGGCCCCCCGTTGGCCGGATCGACTCGGTACACGGCGATCGGAATCTGGTCTGCTCGTGCCCGCCGGTGGAGGACTACGCCTAGGTCGTCAAGCGCCGGTAGAGCTGCGGCAACTTCTGCGGCAACGTCCTCACGTCATCGATGACCACGAAGTTGGCGTCGCTGTACATCTGCGGGAGGTAGTCCGCACCCTCCTGGTCCACCGTCACGCAGAAGAGGTGAATCTTCTCGCGGCGGGCCTCGCGCAGGGCCATCTGGGTGTCGGCCTGGGCGTACGTGCTGTCCTGGTAGGTGTCGCTGTCGTACGGACGGCCGTCGGTGAGCAGGATGAGCAGTTTGACGTTGGAGTCGACGCTCTTGAGGCGATTGGTGGCGTGGCGGATGGCCGGACCCATACGCGTCTTCGACCGACCGTAGATGCCCCCGATACGCGAGCGCACGCGGTCGTCGTACCGCTCGCCGATCTCCTTGACCGTGTAGAACTGCGCGTCGTCGCGGCCGTTGCCCGAGAACCCGTAGATGCCGTACTCGTCACGAATGGCCTCGAGGGCCTCGCACATAAGGAGGAGGCTCTCCTTCTCGATGTCGATGACGCGCTTGCGGCCGTCGATCTTGCGGTCGGTGGATGACGACATGTCCACGAGAAACGCCGTGGTGACATCGCGGTCCTTCTTGTCGCGCTTGATATACACGCGCTCGGTGGGTGTGACGCGGGCCCGTCGGTCAACCACATGCTCCACGAGGCCGTCCAGATCGAGGTCGTCCCCCTCGGCCTGGAAGCGCATCTTGCGCAGGCGTTCGGGACGCATGAGCTGGAAGTTCCTGCGGATCTGGGTGACCACACCACTGAACTCGTGGAAGGTGGCGGCCACGAAGGCGGGGGACTCGCGTGTGGCGCGCGTCTCGCGCAGCGTGCACCACGCCGGCCGGTAGTCCTCGATGCGGTGGTCCCACTCGTCGAACATGAACACTTGCTCGCCGAGGTCCTCCTCCTCGCCCGTGCCCAGTGCCACGTCGGGGCCAGCACCCTCGGGGGTCATGCCACCCGGGCTGTCCACCTCGTCCTCACTCTCGGGATCGCTGCCCCGGCCGACCTCGTCGCTGTCGGAATCGGCATCCGATTTCTGCGCGGCGACATCCTCGTCCGACGTCCCCACCGTGGACGGCTGGGCCGAGGTGGCCTGGTCTGACTCCTCGGGCACCTCGTCGGTCTCGCCCCTGCCGTCCCGATCGGGGTCGGCCTGGTCGCTGTCCGCTTCGATCTGGTTGCCCGTCTCGCCCGAATCGGGACGCACCAACTCCTCCATGACCGGAGGGACGAAGGGCGGCATCTCCATCGGCTGGTACTCGTCGATCGCGTTGACCTCGACATCGCCCGTCTCGGGCTCGCCCTCCGGATCGTCCTCCGCCCTGCTCGGCAGGCGTTGCATCGCCTCCTCGGAGAAGGGCTCGGCGATCCCGCGTCGACCGGCAGCCATGACGTCGTCGATCATCGAGTAGATACGGGCTGTGACGCGCGCGGTGTCGCCCACGGTGGCGCCCGTGGCCGCCACGCCGTCGAGCAGCGCGATGGCGTTCCGGCTGGCCTCGCGCACATGCGCCGACATGGTGTCGAAGGGTGGCTGACCGTCCATGGTGGACACCAGAAGGGCGTCGATGACCTGACCCACCTCGGGCAACTCGACCTGACCCATCTCCGCGCGGCGCAGCAGCGTCTGCGTCTGCATGAGGTCCATGTCGCGGACGATTCCCGGGTACGTACGACGGATCTCCGCCTCGATGCGCTGGCCCTCGACAATGTTGAAGAGGTCGCGAGCGAGCGCCGGTGACGGAAACAATGCGTAGAACTTGGTGAGATCGCTCTGGCGACGCCATTCTTGGACCGCGGCGGCGGCCACTGGGGGCTGACGGGTGCTCATCGGACCACCGTCCGGTACTTGGTGGTGATCTCCTCGACGGCGTCCGGAATGTCGCCGAGACTGAAGGAATACGTGCCGAACTCGATGCGAGCGGCACCGTGAGCGGCGGCCACCTTGTAGGCGGTGAAGTTGCGCTCGTCGTCCTCAAAGAACCGCATGTCGGCGGGAAGGATGATGTGGTCGGGGCCGAAGCGATCAACCGATTCCATCTCATCGGTGCCGCGCACGGCGACATCACGACCCGACAACGCCGTGGCATAGAGTTTGAGAACGCGGGCCACTCGGCGCAGTGGCAGGCCTTCGCGCAGCTCCTCGAGCACCTCGAGCGCGTACTTGGAGCCCATGCGGAAGTACCCGTGGCCCACCTCACGGTTCTTCTCGAGCACGTCGAGCCCACGACGCGTCCACTCGGCGGCACCGTCGTGGGACACGCGCTCGCTGTTGAGCAGGTCGAGCAGAGTGTTGGCGGCCTCGAGCGCGGCCTCGGGGTCGGCGGCGGCGACGAACCGCAGTTCGCGCAAGTAGCACTCGCGGTGCCGGGGACGCAGGCGCGCGAGGATGGGTGGTAGCACCGCGGCCAGCTCCTGCGCGTGTTTGGCACGCCGCTCGTCACGGCGGTCGCGAACGGCGAGCAGCGACTTGAGATCGTTGACACGCTCCCGTTTGGGCTCGATCTCATGGAGCTCGAGCTCCAAGTCTTTAAGTTCCTTCGCGAACGCCAGCATTTCGTCGTCGTCCAGCGGCCCCTGGGTGGCATCGGCGACGATCTCGACGTAGGCATCGGCGATCATGGGGTCGGGCGCGTCGTAGAGGTCCGGCAGTTGCTTGGCGACCTCGACGCCCGACTTCCAGCCCACTGCGGCGATGGCGCGCACCTGATCGAGGTACCGCTCGACGGCCGCGTCGTCCTGCCCCACGATGAGTCGCGGCAACTGGCGTGCCACCTCCACCCCCAACTGGTACTTGAGGGCGGAGATCTCCTGCACTAAGCGCAGGTAGTCGTCGCGGCGCTCCTCGGGGACGGACGCGAGCTGGTCACGGCCCACGTACAGACCGACATCGCCGGCTCCACTATGAGTGCTCACGGGCGGCCCCGGTCCTCTGCGGTCACCCGCCCTAGAACTGGGTGCCGATGAGCTCGAGGATGGATCGCTGCATCTCGAGGTCGTCTGTGATCGGCTTGCAGATGGTTGCCTCGCAGGCCACGATCGGGTCCACACCACCCTCGATGAGCTGACCGGCGTACACGAGCAGGCGGGTGGACACCCCCTCCTCGAGGCCGTGGGTTCGCAGGTTGCGCACCTTCTCGGCGATCTTGACCAAGCGGCTGGCCGTCTCCTGATCGATTCCCGACTCCGACATGAGGATGGTCTCCTCGGCGTCGGGCGGCGGGTAGTCGAAGTCGAGTGCGACGAAGCGCTGCTTGGTGGAGTGCTTGAGGTCCTTGAGTACCGACTGGTAGCCAGGGTTGTACGAGATGACAAGCATGAAATCCGGTGGCGCCTGAACGACCTCACCCTTCTTCTCGAGCGGCAGGATGCGCCGATCGTCGGTGAGAGGGTGGATCACCACGGTGGTGTCCTTACGGGCCTCCACCACCTCGTCGAGGTAGGCGATCCCACCGGCCTTGACGGCCGTTGTGAGCGGGCCGTCCTGCCACACGGTCTCATCTCCCCGGAGCGTGTACTTACCGACGAGATCGGATGCCGTGAGGTCCTCGTGGCACCCCACGGTTACGAGGATGCGCTCGAGCCTCCAACTCATGAACTCCACGAACCGGGTCTTCCCGCAGCCCGTGGGGCCCTTGAGCATGACCGGGAGGTGTGCGGCGTACGCGGCCTCGAAGAGTTCCACCTCGTTGCCGAGGGGGAGGTAGTAGGGCTCCGCTGCAAGGCGGTAATCCTCTACGCGCTGGGTCTCGACCGCCATGTGCCGTGCTCCTTAGATTCGAGAGGATCGTTCAGAAGTGGTTGAGAATCCTACCAGCGAGATGGCACCCCGCCCGGAACCCGTTCCCTCGGGTCAGGACCTCGGGTCAGGACCTCGGGTCAGGACCTCGGGTCAGGGCTCCCAGACGGGTGGAAGGTCGAGTTCAAATTCGCCGCCGTCGGGATAGTTCTTGGCGTACCACTCCGTAAAGTTCGGAATAGTGAACCCCACGACCGCACGGCTTTGTGGCTCGACCCGAACGAGAACCTCGCGCACCTCGTCGAACACCGACGACGCCGGTACCGGGGCTCCGAACACCGCCGTGAAGGTGTCGGCGGCGGAGTCGTAGTGGGTAAGTGACTCGGTCGCGTTTCGGAGAGCGTTCTCCTCGGCGTAGTTCGGGCCGTCGCCCTCGTTGCCGTCCGCCATTGTGCGCCTCCTCGCTGCGATCGCCGCCCGACGGGAATCGCGGGCCGGTGGGCTAATGTACCCCGTCCATTTGGATTCGAGGCCGCACTGCGGCGGGAGGTCTGGGATGCGCGGCGTCGACGCCACCCTCGAAGTTCTAAAGCGCGGCGGCGTGGATGCGATCTTTGGCATTCCCGGCGGTCCCCTCATCCCGCTGTTCGACGCGCTGTTCGACGACCCCGACCTGAGGCTCTTCCTCACGCGCCACGAGCAGGGGGCTGGCCACATGGCCGAGGGCTACGCCAAGGTGAGCGGTCGAGTGGCGGTGTGCACCGGTACCTCCGGCCCCGGGGCCACCAATCTCGTCACCCCCATCGCCGACGCCTACATGGACTCGATCCCGATGATCGCCCTCACGGGGCAGGTGGGGTCCGCTCGTGTGGGAACCGACGCCTTTCAGGAAGCCGACATCGTCGGAATCACCCTGCCCATCGTCAAGCATTCGTACCTCGTCACCGATGCCGCCGAACTCCCCACCGTGCTCACCGAGGCGCTGTGGCTGGCCCAGAGCGGTCGCCCCGGCCCTGTGCTCGTGGATGTGTGCGTGGACCAGTGGGCCGTCGAGGTGGACGACTACACCGGCCCGTACCCCCCGCCCATGCCGGGTTACAACCCACGCATGGGCGCTGGCCATCCCAAGGTCCTCGCAGCGGCAGCGCGCGCCCTCGCCGGTGCCACGAAGCCGATGATTTACGCCGGTGGGGGCATCATCGCCTCCGGGGCATCCGAGGCCCTCACCCGAATGGCCGAAGTGGCGCAGATCCCGGTGACCACCACCCTCATGGGTCTCGGTGGGTTTCCCGCCAACAATCCGCTGTACACCGGTATGCCCGGCATGCACGGCATCGCGGCATCCACCTTCGCCCTTCAGGAGAGCGACGTCATCCTGGCCATCGGCGTGCGGTTCGATGAGCGCGTCCTCTCGACCGTCATGAAGGAGTGGGCACCCAACGCCAAGATCATCCACATCGACATCGACCCCGCCGAGATCAGCAAGAACCGCGACGCCCATATCGGTATCGCTGGCGAGGCCAAGGATGCCCTCGAGGCGCTGGCCGAAATCTACGTCGCTCAGGAGGCACGCCACGACGAGGAGTCGCGTGGTGCGTGGCTGCGCAAAATCCATGCGTGGATCGACGAGTACCCGTTTGAGATCGACGACGACGAGCCCGGGGTCATCGCTCCGCAGAACGTCATCAAGGCGATCTACGAGATCACCGGTGGCGACGCCATCATCGCCACCGAGGTCGGGCAGCACCAGATGTGGGCCGCCCAGTTCTACCGCTTCAACAAGCCACGTCGCTGGATCACCTCCGGTGGCCTCGGCACCATGGGGTTCGGCCTCCCCGCGGCCCTCGGCGCCCAGGTGGCCATGCCCGACGAACTCGTGGTGGACATCGCGGGTGACGGATCGTTCGAGATGACTCTTCAGGAGCTCTCCACCGCGCAGACCTACGGCCTCCCGGTGAAAATCGTCATCATCAACAACGGGTTCCTTGGCATGGTGCGCCAGTGGCAGGAACTCTTCTGGGACAAGCGTTACTCCAACACGTCATTCGGCGCGTTCCAGCCCGACTTCGCCCGCCTCGCCGGCGCCTACGGCATCCCCGGCATCCGCATCGAAGACCCGGCGGAACTCGAGGACGCCCTCCGCGACACCCTCGCCACCGACGGCCCGGCGCTCATCGACGTTGCGGTCAACCGCAACGCCAAGGTCTTTCCGATGGTGCCCCAGGGCAAGGGCCCGGACTCGGTGATCGTGCGCGACCCCACGAAGGCGCGATAGCCAACCCCCACCGTGCGCGACGGGGCAGGAAACGCCCCGTCGGCCCTCCGCCACCGGACTGTTAGGTGTCAGACACCAATGGTCGACCGTCAGACACCGGGGGTCACCGGGGTACTGCCGGATTGCGCGACGGTCCACCCATCTCCAGCCACATCTAGATGTAAGGCGCCAACACGTTGTTCATACGGAGCCATCCTGCAGGATAGGCCACCTCGCCGTCACGCAACTTCCGCATGACCTGCTCGGTGGTGTGACGTCTGCGCTTTGTGAGTGCCATCTTCTACCCCTTCGGGGCGTTCGTGGCTCTCAAATCACCTGGACCGATTATTGGGTCACCTCACTGGGCCGACGGAGCGATCTATGGCTCCTCAGCCGAACGAACCGGTGCCCTGTCCGATTCGCTGCGGTTCGCCAATCACCACCGACCCCACGCATCCCTCAACCGACCGACGCCAGCCCCTCGGCTGGCGTCGCTCTTGGGGAACAACGTCTTGGCGAGCCACATTTAGGGGTTGACGGGAACCCCCGGTGTCTGACACTTACCAATCGGACCGGGCGGGGTGATGCCGGATTGCGCGACGGCGGGTGTATCGGGATACCTTTCCCGGTGCGAGCGGGAATGGGAATGAGAACCGGTACGACACGATGTCGCCCGGGGCGAGCCGGTCCCCGGGTGTCTTTCTCAGGCGACCAGTGTCCGTTGACGAACCCGTCATGCTGGGTGACACTTGATGCGTTCCCCGCTTCTGCCCCCACCTGCGAGGTCGCAACCCGGATTGAGTACGGCATCGGAACATACGGGCGGAATGGCGATTGGATCGCTCGCACAGCGCACCGGCGTGCCGGTGGACACCCTACGCGCCTGGGAGCGCCGTTACGGCGTGCTCCACCCCAGCCGTACCGACGGCGGGCAGCGCCGCTACGACGACGGTGACGTGGAGCGAGTGCTGTGGCTCGCGGCGCGCGTGCTCGAGGGCCAGCGCATCTCCGATGCCGTGGGTGCCCTCACATCCCTCGAGCAGGATCAGACCGACGGGGCACTTCCGCCCACGGCCGCCCTCGCTGCACGGCTGGCCGCCGCGTCCCGCCAGGGGGACGGCGGCCGGGTGGACGCCGAGCTCGACCGTGCCTTCGCCGCGTTACCCCTCCTGCAGGCGATGGAGTTCGTCGTATTCCCCGCGCTCGCCGAACTCGGTCGCCGATGGGCGGACGGTGAGGCAGTGGTGGTCGCCGAACACCTCTTGAGCGAGGCCACCCATCACCGCCTGTCGGCCCGCCTCTCCGCAGCGCGCAGGTCCCGGGGGCCGATCGCCATCGTTGCCTGCCCCACCGGTGAGCGTCACGCGGTCGGAGCCCTCACGCTGTCGGTGCTCATGGCACAGGATGGCTGGTGCGTCAGTTTCCTCGGGCCCGACACCCCCCTGTGCGACGCGGATGCGGTCGCGAGTTTACGACGCGCCCGGGCGTGCGTGGCTGTGTGCACCCTTCCGGGGTCAGCCGGTGCCGTCGTGAACGAGATCCTCGCTCTTCCGCACTCCCACCTCTGGGTGCTCGCGGGGCCGGATGCCGCGGAACAGGGTGCGTGCCCGGTTCCCGTCTGGGGTCCCTCGCTCACGGCGGCGCGTCAGGCCGCCACCGAGCGCGCCGGCCACTGGGACTGATCACACGTCCTTCGGACGCGAACGACCCGCACTACCGGGGTCGTTCGCGTCGTCAGACGCCGACCCGATCTATTTCCTGCGCACCCGTGCCGTCGGGCCCGGGGTGGAGGCAGCGGCGACCTTTACGGCGCGCGCCGTGCGTACGGCCGGAGTCGCCGGTGAGGGTGCGTCGTCATCCACGACGAACTTGTACGAGTAGTAGATGTCGCCCTCGTGGCCCAACTTCATGCGCCGCAGCGTGGCCACGACGCGCGTGCCCACCTCCACGTCGTCGGGAGCCACGCCCATGACCGGCGCGGGAATGATGACGCCCTCGTCCATGAGGATGTGCCCCACCACGTACGGCTCCTGCCCCAGAAACTCGCGTGGCGGGTAGTAGACCACCGTGTAGTTGGTGATCTCACCCGTGCCCGAGAGCTCCGACTCGGTGAGGCCGTCGTTGCCGCACTTGTAACAGTGGCTGCGCTCCCACCACGGCGAGAGTTCGCCGCACGTGTCGCACTTCATGGCGTACAGGTGAAGCTTGGGTGCACCCAGCCGGGTGAACTCGATCGCGGAAACGGTCATCGGCTAGCCCTCGATACGCTGGTAGACGTGGATGGCGCCCACGGAGCCCGGGCCGCCACGGCATGCGGAGAGGCCGATCTCGGCGTCTTTGCGCTGCGTGCCCTCCGGTGCCGTGCCGCGCAACTGCTCCACGATATCCACGGCCTGCGTCGCGCCGGTCGCGCCCAGCGGGTGGCCCTTGCAGAGCAGGCCGCCGGATGGGTTCACCGCGATCTTGCCGTCGAGCCAGGTGGAACCGTCCACTGCCCCCTTCCAGCCCTCACCCATCGGGGCGAATCCCAGCCCCTCGATACCGAGGGGCTCCTGGATGGCGAACGAGTTGTAGATCTCGGCCACGTCGACGTCGTCGGGCGTGATACCGGCCATCTCGTACGCGCGGCTGGCGGGGCGGTGGAACAGGTTGTAGCCGTCCATGAGCGTGTCGCTGGCCTGATACCAGGTGCCGGTGGCCATGGAGGTGGCCGTGATGTACACCTGCGGACGGTTCGCTTGAGCCGCGAGGATCTCGGGACGCACCAACACGAGCGCCGACGCGGCGTCGGTCATCGGGCAGACCTCATACAGCTTGAGCGGGTCGGCAACCTTGGGACTCGCCATCACCTCGGCCACGGTGCACTCGAAGCGCAGATGGGCCGAGGGGTTCCGGGCGCCGTAGTAGTGGTTCTTGACCGACGTGTGGGCGATGTCCTCCTCGGTCACACCGTAGGTCTGCATGTACTTACGCGCAGTGAGCGCGGTGCCCGACGGGAACGTGAGCCCGGAGAAGTACTCCTCCTTGCTGTCGGCGGCCTGGGCGATGATCGAGGTACCCTCGACGGTGGCGAGGTCGTTCATCTTCTCCATGCCCAACACCATCACGGTGTCGTACAAGCCGGATGCGATGGCCACACAGCCCAGATGGAGGGCCCACGCGCCGGTGCCACACGCGGCCTCCACGCGCACCGCGCCTCCGGGCACGATTCCCAGGTGGTGGGCGGCCATGAGGGCGGTGGAGTTCTCGTAGTTGAAGCCCACCGATCCGACGTTGCCCACGTAGAGCATCTGAATGTCACTCGCCGACACACCGGCGTCGGCCAAGGCCTTGCGGCCGGCCTCGATGCCGAGGTCCTTGAGAGACTTCTCGTGCTGAATCTTGTGCGGGGTCTTACCAATCCCCAGTACGCCGACGCGCATGGTGCTCATGGTCTCTCCGGTCCCTTAGTGGGGCTGCTGCTGGCGCCCCTCGGTCCAGCGGTAGTACGTGCCGAGAGCGATGGGCTCGCCCTCGTCGATCTTCGCCCGCGTACCGGAGCCCGCGGGCTTGGCGGTCACCGTGATCGCCTGTGCGATTGCCTCGCCTCCGCCGTATGCCAACGCGAGAAGCGTGCTGCCCTTCCTGGCGTCATCAAGGCCGATGGCGAGTGCAAGACCCACCGATGCGGCACCCACGTTGCCGATGTCACCCACGAACGAGGTGTTCTCGGTCTGCGTGGGCTTCGCCCCAAGTTTGGCGAGCCCCCGCAGCACCTGCGGGTGCGGCTGGCTGGGACAGATGGAGGTGTACTTCCCCGTCGGGCGCCCAGTGATGGTCTCAAGCCCCGTGGCGGCGGCTGCGGTGGCCTTACCGTAGGCATCGAACAGCACCTCCAGACGGAAACGCGGCTCCGGCTCACGACCAAGCATCCACACATCGAAGACCTCCTCGGATGCCCGGGACTGCGGACCGAGGGTGGCGATACCGATGGCATTCGCCGACGGGTCGACGACGAATGCTGCCGCCGCGCCGGCGGAGAGCACATCGGCCACGCGATCGCGATAGGCCACCAGATGGTCCGTGGCTACTACGAGAGTAGGGCCCACGTCGAGGGTGGCCGCGATACGGAAGGCGTCGAGCAGTCCGGTCGCATTGGCCCCGAGGTCGATGGCCACGGCGCCATCATCAATGCGCAGGGCACGGGCCAGGGTGGCCGACAACTTGCGGAGCCCGAAGGGCGGGGCCTGGGTGACGGTGATGACCGCCCCCATACCCCGCGCGCCCTTCAGCGCCTCACGACTCGCCTCAAACGCCATCGTGAGAGTGTCCTCATCGATGGACGGCGTGGCGAGAGCGCGCGACCGGGGACGGCCCGGTCGCCCGTAGAACGCCTGGATCTCACCGAGCGGAGCCCGGTACTTCGGCACATAGGACCCGTAGCTGGTGAGTGACGCCATGATTACCGCTTCACCTTCACGCCGGCCACCTCGCGGTCCCACGTGTCCGCGGTGATGCCTTCGTCACGGAGCTTCACCTTCTGTACGCGCTCGGTGGGAGTCTTCGGCAGCGCGTCCACGAAGCGGATGTAGCGGGGCACCATGAAGTACGGCATGCGCGCAGCGAGGAACTCGGTGAGCTCAACCGGGTCGGGCGCCGTGCCCTCTGCGACACAGACGATCATGATCTCGTCCTCCGACGATGCGCCCTCGTCGGCCTTGACGCCGATCGCCGCCGCCTCCCGGACGTTGGCGTGCTCGGCAACCTGACGCTCCACCTCCATGGACGACACGTTCTCGCCGCGGCGGCGGATGTAGTCCTTCACGCGGTCCATGAAGTAGATGTAGCCGTCGGCATCCATCCGACCGAGGTCCCCGGTGTGGAGCTTCAGGTTCCGGAAGTCCTCGGCGGTCTTCTCGGGCATCCCGTAGTACGCGCGCATCACGATGTTCGGGATCTTCATGTCCACGACGATCTCACCGGGCGTCTCCGGCGGCAGGGGGCGATCTGTGCCCGGCTCCACAACGGTGACCTCATATCCGGGGTTGGCAACGCCGATGGTGCCCGGAACCGGGTCACGCGTCGGGTCCATGTAGGTCGCCATTCCGGTCTCGGTGAGACCGTAGCCCTCGATGAACTTGACGCCGAAGCGTTCCTGGAAGTCGTAGTAGATGTCCTTCGGCGCCGGGGCGGCAAAGACGGTGTGGACCGTGTGCTGTGTGTCGAGGTCGGACTTCGGGATGTTCCAGATGAAGTACGAGACCGCGCCGATCGAGTTGAAGATGGTCGCCTCGGCATCGATGACCTGCTGCCAGAAACGACTCGACGAGAAGCGCTCGGTGTAGGCGATACGACCACCGGCCACGAGGGCGGGGTAGCCCGACAGCACCTGAGCGTTGCTGTGGAACAGCGGAAGGCACGAGAAGAACGTGTCGTCCGCCAACTCCTCGATGGAGCGACCGGACGTCTTCGACACGACCTCCATGAGGCCGCGCGCCGAGAAGTAGTCGGCGGCGTTCTGCTTGATGACACCCTTCGAGCGACCCGTGGTGCCCGAGGTGAACATGATGCGGGCGTCATCCACCCAGGAGTACTCGACGTCGGGCTCGGAGTCGGAACTCTCCATGAAGGCTGCGAGCGACTCCCACCGGAGCGACGGATCCGGGCCCTCCTGCGCGCCGGTCTGCATCACGATGACGTGCTCGATGAGCGGCAGATCCTTCGCGATGAAGTCCAGACGGTCGAGGAAGACGTCGGAGATGATCAGCTTCTTCGCCTCGACCAAGTTAATGGTCCAAGAGAGGAAGTCGCCCTTGTAGGCGGTGTTGATGGAACTCATCACTGCGCCGGCCTTGAGGATTCCGTACCAGACCGGCAGGAACTCCTCGCAGTTCGGAAGCATGACGCTGACCGACTCGCCCTTCTCCACACCACGAGCGATCAGAGCGTTGGCCACGCGGTTGGAACGAGCGTTGACCTCGCCGTAACTCACCCACGAGTTATCGGCAAATTTCAGGTAGTCGCGGTCCGGATGGGCCTCGGCCCGATCCCTGAGTACCTTCGCGAGGATCCACTGGGTGGGGTCCTCCTTCGCGTACCAATCACTCCAATCGGCCATCGCCGTGATCTCCCTCGTCTTCGTCGTTGTCTCGCGCGGCGTCAGCCGGCGGGGGTGAACCTGGGCATCGTGATCTCATCGGTCACGTCGTCATAGACCAGACGGACCTTCATCCCGATCTGCACCGCGTCGTGCTCGAGGGAGGGGAAGCCCTCCTCGTCCTTCACGAGAATGCTCATCATGCGCGGGCCTTCGTCGAGGTCGATGAGCGCCACGATGTGCGGCGGATCGCCCTTGTAGGCCTTGCTCGGCCCGAAGAAATGGGTCGAGTAGGTGTAGACGGTGCCGTTGCCGGATGCATCCATCCAACTGGTCTCGTTCAGCGTGCCCGGTGCGTACTTGCGTGGGTACCAGAACGGCTTTCCGGTCTCATCGCACGGGATGATGAACCGGTGCTCCTTGAGGGCGGCCCAGAAGGTGGCGTCCTCCGGACGAAGGTCCGGGAGCGGCTTGGTGTAGGCGGGCTTCTCTGACATTGCTCGGTATCTCCTCGTTCGTCTCGGTCGTGAGCGGAACTACGCCGCCGACGGCGGCTCACTGGACAGGACCAGCGCGCTCGTGGCCGCGAGAATGCCGCCCGAGCCGTTCGTAATCGCGAGCTTCGCGCCGGGAACCTGGTGGTTGCCGCCGTTGAACTCGGTCTTCGCAGAATCGTCCGCCTCGCCGCGCAGTTGCAACACCGCTTCGACGATGTGGTGCATGGCACCGAGGTGGGCCTGACGGATCAGGCCGCCATGGGTGTTCATCGGGAGCGTTCCGCCAAGTTTGCCGTTGCCCTCAAGAACCCAGTCGCCGGCCTCGCCGGGACCACACACGCCAAAGCCCTCAAGGGCGATGAGCGGAGTGAACGAGAATGAGTCGTAGATCTCGGCCACGTCGAGGTCCTGAGGCGTGATGCCGGCGACCTCCATGGCACGGCGACCGGCACGGCCGAGGCCGTCGCGGACGGAGGCCACGGATTCGGCCTGTGAGATGTACTGATGGGAGAAGCCCTCACCGATACCGGTGATGTAGACCGGCGTCTTCTTCATGTTCGCGGCGCGCTCAGCCGTGGTGACGATGAACGCTGCGGCACCGTCGGAGACGAGCGAGCAGTCCATCGCGTGGAACGGCGTCGCGATCCAGCGATCGGCCATCACGTCCTCCACGGTCACCACATTGCGGAGCATGGCGTTCCATTTGAGGGCGGCATGCTCGGACTGGGTGGCGACGACGGCCGCGAGGGCCTCCTGCGGAACGTTGTGCTCGTGCATGTAGCGCTGGGCCAGAAGGCCGTAGCCCCCGATGGTGGTGAGGCCGAACGGGGCCTCGTACGCACCGTGGCTCATCTCGCGTGCCATTGCGATCATGCCCGACGATGAGATCCCGGAGCGTGTGTTGTCACCGCGCACGCACAGAACCGTGTTCGCGAGACCGGCATCGATGGCCATCGCGGCCTGGACGGCCATGAGCGGCGCGGTCGCGCCACCAACGGCGACCGAGGCGAAGTAGCCCGGCTTCATACCCATGTAGTCGGCAAGCGTCGTGGCGTGCATCAAGGTGCTCTCGACGAACGAGAACGCCGTGACGATGCCGTCCACGTCCTTGAGTTCGAGCCCGGCATCGTCGAGCGTCGTTTTTGTCACCTCGGCCAGAAGCTCGAACGAGCCGCGGTCGCTGATGATGCCCTGCTCGGTCTCGCCGACACCTGCGATGCAGATGCCCTTCGCGAGCATGCGGCGTGCTTCCTTGACGTCGGGGGTACCCTCGGCCATTCCTGTCCTCCCTGACCTGTGTTCACGGCTCCGGACGCGACAACCGCGGCGGCCGATCACTCTCGTGTCGGGACCGCTGCGACGGTGGCTGGAACCTCGGTCGCGCGGCCCGTGGAAGGGACCGCTCTCTCGCCGGTGGGGGACCATACCGACATCGCAACATCCGTGTCGTGTTTACGGTGCGTCAGGAGGGACGACCCGCACCCCGCAGCGGTAGTCCGGCACGCAGTTCCCTTAGTCCCTCGGCGCACACCCCGTACTCCAACCACGGGCAGCCACCGCACAGATCGGTCAGGTCCTCAGGCGCCACGGTGTCCCTCACGCGCTGCCTCAGGTCGGACCACGGCATCTCCTCACCCTGAACCACTCCCAGTCGCTCGGCCACCCGGGCGTCCTGGCGCACCACCGACTGCCCGTACCTCATACAGCCACCGGACGAGAGGCTCGGGCACGCCCGGCACACGGCGTCCGACCCGATCCTTACGCGCACCGGGGTGCTCGGCACATCGCGCAGGCGCGCGACAACCGCCGACAGCGATGCCACGAAGTCGGCCGAGTACCCCATACCGCGGAACCCGTGGACACACAGCGCGTGGTGTGCGGAGAGTTCGATGGGGCGCACTGCGGGGGTCATCTCGGTAATCGTGGGGCTCCCCAGTCGCGGCCCGACCGGCTCGGTGGCGTCCTCTGCGAGGTGGCGACCATCAGCGGATGGGCCACGACCTCGGGCACCGGACTGTACGCATACCCACGGCGCAGCGGCCTCACGGATTCGGGCAACCTCCGGCGTAGGATGGGCATCGCCAGCCAGATTGTGGTCGCGAGGCAGGAACTGCGTCGGCCATCGCTTCGCGGAGTTTGGACGTGATACCGGTGTCGCCGCCGAACTGTCATACGGACCCCACGCCCGCGGCGCCGGGACACCGGGGCACGCTGTTTCACCTTCCGGTCCCCGTCGTCGGAGCTCGCGGAACGACCTCGCTGCTCGCCCCGCGACTCCTCGCACGCGGAGACGGCACCCCGGTGCGCGTCCCCCACCGCCGTCCGACATGACCTCCTCGATCAGGGCACGAGAGCACTCCTCCTCCGTGCGGCCACCGAGTCCTTAGCGCCGAACGGAAATCCCGGCCGCCGGTACCGCGCCGACACCCTCGGGACAGTTCGGCTGGATCGGGGACACGTGGCCCCGCTACAATGAATCTTCCGAGTCTGGAACCCACAGCGGCAACAAGGAGCAATGGTGGCCGACGATCCCTATTACAACCCGGAGACGGACACGTACCGCGTCATCCACAAGGGTCATGCGAGCGCGTCCTCGGTCACCAACACCTTGGGTGTCACCGTCTTCTTCGACCCCGAGGACCACGAGGTTCTCGGCTTCTCGATTACGGAGTTCTCCGCATACTACGAGGCCAATGTGACCGAGGAGGGAGAGTTCGAGGTCGTACTTCCCGCACGAATCCCGGTGAACATGGAGGAGGAGATGGACTTCGACAAGGAGTCCATCCAAAGCCACGTCAGGATCGCCGAGATCTACTAGACGGCGCGAGTGGGCTGACTCTCCGGCACAGGCATCCGGGTGGCCATCCGGATCAGTGCATCGCCATCATGCGAAGGGTCGCTCTGGGGCGCCCCTTCGACGTTCCGCAGAGTGACACCCGCCCACGGACAGCGAACCCCGCGGGCGGGCAGGGCGGGTCACGTCATTCCCGAGGATCCGGTGATGACCACGCCGCCCGGGCCGAAGTTCGAGAGGGTCGCCCCGGTGAGGTGCGCCCTCCATAGCATCACAGGTGGTGGGCTGGAGGCACGACAATCCCTGCCGCCGCCAGGACGGTGCCGACGGGCGTGACGCGCTCGCGACGCGATCGGAATCGGGATCGCTCACACGATCGGCACCACCGGTGCTACGCGAGGATCCGCGCGGCGACACCGTTGATTACGTCAGGCGCCGGCCAGCGGATGACCATCTCGGCGTAGCGGTCGTAGCGCGTCGGGGTCATCCCCACCATCACCACCCGTCCGCCCGTCTGAAGCGGTACCGACGGCAACATGGCCATCGGATCGGTGCGCAGTTGGGTGTCGAACACCACGAAGAGGTCACACCGTGTCGCGAGGTCCCAGGCCCGGACGATCGCGGGCTCCACGAGGGGCTCACCCCACAGGGTCCCGGTGGGGCGCAGCGGGTAGCCGCAGTCGTCGCGCGTGCACCGGGGCACGCCGTCATTGCCGCTGGCGATCAGGTCGACAACCTCCGACAGCGCGTAGACATCCCGACACCGGTCGCATCGGCATGACATGACATTGGCGTGCACCTCCACTACGTCGGGACTGCCGCCCTTACGGTGCAGGTCGTCAACAGCCTGCGTAATGAGGCCCGTGATGACCCCTGCCCGCTGGAGGCGGGCGATGGCCATGTGTTCCTCGCGTGGCTCACGGGCAACGGCCTCAAGCGCCCGCGGGACCCAGGTGGCCCAGAAGCAGACGGGCTCAGCCAACAGTACCTCGAGGCTCATGATGTCGCTCCACGCGGGGCTGGCGGCCTTGGCCTCGGTGTCCTCGGTGGCGCCCAAGCGGACGCCCGTCAGGACCACCAATCGCTCGGCCTCACCCATGAGGGTCGCCAGACGGGTGACGTCCGTCTCAAAGGCCTCGTTCATCATCGGATCCTAGGCGGCGGTCGTCTCGATGGGCGTGAGATCACGCAACGCGCGGATACCCACCACGCCCAACCAGAGCGACGCCGCGGTGGCCGCCATGGCCAGCGCCCCGAGTGCCCAGGTGAGCCCCACGGCATCGGCGATGAGCCCCACGATGATGAGCGGCACCGAGAACCCGCCCAAGTAGCAGGCCACGTAGTAGGCGGACAGCAACTTCCCGCGGTCCGCGACCGGGGCGATCTCGGTGCACAGGTCGACCCCTCCCTTCATCACCAGCCCGCAGGCGCCACCCGTGACGGCCACGCACGCGAGCAGCATCGCCGTCGATCCGACCGGTGCGGCGATGACCACTCCGGCGAAGGCGGGGCAGGCGATACACAGCCCGGTGAGGATGGATCGTCGCGCGGGCAGGTTGGGCACGATCGCTTGGCTCAGCGCACCGGTCGCCAGCACGAGAAACCCGGAGGCACCCACCAGCGCGTAGTTGGTGACGCCGAGAACGCGGACGCAGAACACCGGCACGAGTGACAGCGACACGCCGTCGAACAGGCTGAAAATCATCCCGGAGGGCACCAGCACCCGCCAGAACACGGCGCGTTCGGCCGGTGGCACCTCGAGCCGCAGCCGGATGGGTCGGCGGTGTCGCTGTACCACTGTCTCGGGCAGGAACCACACGATTGTGGCCGCGATGGCGAGTAGCACCAGATGCGCGGCGAAGGGGACCTGAAAGGGGTTTGGGGCGTATTGGATGAGAACGCCACCGATCCCCGGACCGAGCCCGAGCCCCAGACGCACCGAGATTGACGCCAGTGCGGACGAGAACCGCCGCCTGCCCAGTGGGCTCCCGTCTATCAGGAACGCCGTGCAGGTACCGAAGAAGGCACCCGTGGCCGCCCCTTGGATGGCCCGGGCGATCAGCAGCCCAACGAGGCCGGGCTCCGACAGGATGATCACCTGGGCGATTCCCAGAGTGGTGATGGCGCCCAGGAGCACCGGACGTCGCCCGATCTGGTCGGAGAACTGCCCGAGGCTGAGCATCGAGGGCACGAGCGCCAGCACGTACATACCTAAGAACAGGGTGACGACTGTGTCGTTGAACCCGAGGTCGGACTGGTACAGCGGGATGAGCGGGGTGATGAGGCTCGTGCCCACCGCGAAGAAGAGCAGGACGACCCATGTGCGCCAGACGCGACTCATGTGACGGGCACCCTAGGTGGGGAGCAGGACGGCGCACTTCCAGCGCCCCACCTGCTCGCACCGTACGACGTCGTAGCCGCGCACGGTCCACGCAGCGAGGACTTCCGCCATCCCGTCGGGCCGCAGGCCGGAGATCATGAGCGCGCGCGGCCCGTCGTTGCCGCATACGGCGAGCAGGGCATCCTGCGCCGGGCGCGGGGCGTTGGCCAGCACCACACGCCCGGTGATGTCGGCAGGGTCGAGGTGGTCGAGCGCCACCCGTCGACATTCCACGGAGTCGGCCAACCCACTGGCGGCAGCCGACTTCCGAGCCTGCGCCACGGCACGCGGGTCCACGTCAACCGCCAGCGCCGTGCCGCGCCCGAGCCGCGCCCAGACGAGCGCGAGGGTCCCACTCCCGCACCCGGCATCGAGGACGGGTCCATCGGGCAGGAGTTCGAGCAGGTTTAGACACATGCCCGTGGTGGGGTGTTCGGCAAGGCCGAATCCCTCCCCCGTGACCAGAACGACCTCGGGCAGGTCATCTGGTGCCGGTGCGTGCCCCAGCGCGCGCCGGTACACGCCCCCGCCCACCGCTGCGGGAAAAGGTAGCGGGGGCGATGCACCCGGAACCTCATCCCAGGGCAGACCGAACGCCGCGAGGCGCCGTGCCTGTTCAATCGGATCACGCCCACCCGCGAGCGGTGCGCACTCAACACCACCCGCCACCCACGCAACGGGCTCCAACTCGGCGATGGCGGCGAACGCGTGGGCGATTGCCCCCGGATCGGCGTGCACCCGGATGCGCGCCGGAACCGCGGACGTAGACTCACCCACCGTGAGCACCGCGACGCAGATGATCGCCGTCGCCCGGTACGCGGTGGCGGAGCTCGCAACGATGGATCTGGACGCCCGTCTCGACCTGGTGGCATCGGGGGCGCGGGCGATCGCCGCCGAGGCCCAGATCATCGAAGACATGGCGGTATCCGAGGCCGGGCAGGCACGCGCGTTCGCGCGCCGTGAGATCGCGAGCGCGCTCGCGTTGCTCGACGCCCTTCCCCAGATGGCCGAGGCCATTCGACCGCGCGACGTCCCCGCGCGATCGGGACGTACGCGCCTCGAATGGGCGCCCTACGGCGTGGTCCTCGGCCTCCACGCCGCCAACTCGCCCATCTGGGTGCCCACGCTCGTCGCGGCATCCGCCGTGGCTGGGGGCAACGCGGTGCTCGCCCGGCCGTCGCGGCGCGTCGGCGGCACCACGGCGCGCGTGCTCCAGGCCCTCACCTACCGATGGCCGGTGGGCGCCCTGCAGGTGGTGACGGCCCCACCCGAGGAGGCCGAGGCCATGATCACCGCGCCCGGTATCGGCGCCGTTGTCGCACATGCGTCCACGGCCACCTGCCGGCGGCACATGGCAGCTCTCGCGGCCGCCTATGCCAACGGCACCACCATGCGCCCGTACATCCCCGAGGCGTCCGGCAACGACGCCATGGTGGTGCTGGACGGGGCCGACATGGACCGCGCGGCGGCCGCGGCGGCCCTCGGCGGGTTCGCCAACGCCGGGCAACTCTGCATGGCAGCAAAGCGCATCATCGTGGAACGGGCGGCCCGCGACGAATTCGTCCCCCGCCTCATTACGGCGGTGGGCGGCCTGGTTACCGGCCCGGCGGATGACGAGGCCACCGATGTGGCACCCATCGCGGGCCCCGCGCGCGAGCGCGCGCGTGCCGACATCGACGAGGCGGTGGCGGCGGGCGGAATCGTACTGACGGGTGGCGAGGTGGGCGGGGTGCTCATGCCAACCGTGGTACTGCTCCCCGTGCCCGCCCGTGAATGCCGCCTGTGGCGCGAGGAGTCGTTCGCGCCCGTACGGGGCTTGGTTGTTGCGGATGACGCCCGGCACGCCGTCATGCTGGCCAACGACTCGCCGTTCGGCCTCGGTGCGGCGGTGTTCGGACCGCACGACCGCGCGTGCACCGTGGCATCCGCGCTCACCGGAGCACGCATCACCGTCAACGAGGGTCCGCTGTACCAGGACCCGTATCTGGTGGTGGGTGGGGTGGGCGATTCGGGTTTCGCCGGTGCGCGACCCAAGGTGGAGCAACTCGTCTACGCGCGTCGAGTGCACGTCGCCGACGGCGCCTGAAACCCTCAGGCGAGCACGCGCAGGTGCTGCCACCGGATAAAGGCCTCGAGTCCGGGCCGACCGAGTTCGGCGCCGATGCCCGACCCCTTCCACCCCGCGTACGGAGCGTACGGAACGACCACGCGCCAGCCGTTGACCACCACCGTGCCGCAGTCGATGCGCTCCGCCACCTCGAGGGTGCGTCGCGAGGGCCCGCCGCACACGTAGGACACGAGGCCGTAGTCGGGGCGGTTCACCTCCGCGATGGCCTCGTCCACGGTGTCGTACGGGATAACCGCGACGATGGGGGTGAACGACTCCTCGTCGATGAGGAGCACACCCGGTCCCGCGCCCGTGACCAACGCGGGCTCCACGTAGTTGCCGTCGAGCAGTGCACCACCCTCGACCGTGGCTCCCTTCGCGCGGGCGTCATCCAGGAGCATCGCGTGGCGCGCGCGACCCCGATCGGTGGCCATGGGACCTAACGCCACCGTGGCGATGCTCGCACGCAGCCGATCGAGAAGACCCGCCTCGAGCGCACGCGGAACGAGCACCCGATTGACCGAGTAACACGCCTGGCCGCAGTTGGCGTAGCCCTGAACGACGGCCACCTCGGCCGCAACGTCGAGATCCGCGTCATCGAGCACCACAAGTGCGCCATGGCCTCCGAGTTCCAGCGACAGCGCCTTGAGGCGCGGCGACGCCCATGCGGCGACCTGTTCGGCCACGCGGCGCGACCCGGTGAACGCCACCTTATCCACGCCCGGATGGGTGCACAGGGCCTCACCAAGAATCAGGCCGTCACCGGTGATGCACGACACCACGCCATCCGGGATCCCGGCCTCGGTGGCGAGATCGCACAGCATCCGGGCGGCGAGAGGTGCTTCGGTGGAGGGCTTGACGATCATGCAGCACCCGGCCGCGAGGGCCGGACCCAGCTTCCACAGCACCAGTGCGACGGGGAAGTTCCACGGGGTGATGGCGGCCACCACACCGATGGGCGCGGGGCGCACGATGCTCCCGGTGGAAAGGGTGGCGCCGGGGAGATGCATGATCCACAGTCGCTCCGCCTCACCGGCAAAATGGTGCATCACTTCACAGCTTCGGGCCACCTCGGCCTGGGCCTCGGCGAGGGGCTTACCTTCCTCGCGGTGAATGAGCTCCGCGATCTCCGGCTGGTGACGATCGAGCACCGCGGCGTATGCGCGGATGTGGGCGGCGCGACCCAACGGTGCCAGTGCCTCCCACGCAGGGAGCGCAGCACGGGCGGCGGCCACTGCCGCCTCGACATCCTCGGGTCGTCCGGCGGCCACCTCACCTATCACCGCGCCCGTCGCGCGATCGGTGATGGGTAGCCAATCGGGCGTATCCACGCGCAGATCCCCAATGACCAAGGGGTACCGGGGTACTGCCACGGGGTCAGGCCGTCCCGGAAACCCGTACGACGTGCCGAACACGCCACGCGGGCTGGAATCCGTCCACGTCCTGGATGTCGAACCGGGACAGGTGGCGGGCATCCTGCGCGTCGGCCGCCCACACCTCGATCTCATGGACGTCGCGGCGCTCGAAGAACGCGCCCTCGGCCTCCCACACCGCGTAGACCACGCGGTAACGATGGGTTCCGGGTGCCTTGGGGGTGAGGGGCTTAAGCACGCCCAGCGACCACTTGTCCTCACCCGATGCGCGGTCGGCGAGGGCCTTGGCAGCGGTACGGCGGGCGCGTGCCAAGTCGGGCGCCTCGAACACGACGCGGCCCGCCACGCGGGGGCGTCGTGCCCCCGGGGGCCGACGCAGCAGGGTGATCTCCCAAGAGGGGAACGGTGTCATGGACCGGGCACGTTACCCCCGGTCCGCATTCCGCGCCTGAATGCGCGGAATGCGTGATTATGCTGCACTTATCAAACCCGGGCCGACACCCCGGGAGGAGGCTAGGGTGGGGTCGCTTTCGGTTGGTGGTCACCCTCCGGGGTGCGTGAGAGGGAAGCCGGTGTGACTCCGGCGCGGTCCCGCCACTGTGACCCGCGAGCGTCACCACTAGGCGAGAAGCCGGCCACTGGTCCGCACGGACCGGGAAGGTGTGGATGACGTGATGACCGGGGAGTCAGGAGACCTGCCGCTGACCGTGAGACACACATCCTTTCGTGGATCGAAGGAGTCCGAATGACCAAGTACCTCGGCCGCATCGCGGCCGTCACCGTCGTGGGTGCGCTCGCGCTCGCCCCGATCGCATTTAGCGCGGTATCCCCTGGCCCCACCGACATCTCCACCGTCATCTCGGTGGAGGGTCCCACCCGAAACATGGTCATGCCCATGGCGGCCACCGTGCCCACGGCGGCCGGCATCGCCACCGTCACCGATTCGACGGGCCAGCGGGTCCGTATGAGCCGGAGGAGCGTGGGCGTGCTGAGCCTCAGCACACTCAAAACGGCCGGCGTCAAAGTGAAGTGGGTGTACTACCCCGCCTTCCAGGCCCCCTACATCGAAACGATCGGCGGCGTCGCGCCCAAGGGCCTCAAGGGCTGGTCGTTCCGGGTCAACGGTATCGCGTTCAACCGGTCCTCCAATATGGTGAACTTGGGTCGGGGCGACCGCGTGGTGTGGGCGTGGGGTACCGGGAAGGAGCCGGCCCTCACCATCACCCAGCCGGCCACGGGCTCCGCACCGGGCGCAACGGTGAGCGGCGTCAGCGTCACGGCCGTCATCACGCAGGTGACGACCACGGGCGTCCGTAGCCCGGCATCCGGTGCCACGGTCACCTACGGAGGCGCAACGGTGACCACCGGCGCCGACGGAACTGCCACGTTCACGACGGTTTCCGGCGTCAACGTCCTCCGCGCGATCAAGGCCGGACGTGTGCCGTCCATTATGTCCATCTGCACAATCGGCACCTCGCCGGAGTGTCTGGCGGCGTAGGCAACCGATGGACGGACACGCCCACGATCTCGTTGCCGCAGGGGCTCGGGCCCTTGCGAACGGCGAGCTCGTGGCGTTTCCCACCGAGACCGTCTACGGCCTGGGGGCCGACGCACTCAACCCCCAGGCCGTAGACCGTGTCTTCACCGCGAAGGGCCGGCCGCGGGATCACCCGCTCATCTGCCACGTGGGATCCATTGACGACATGACCCCGCTGGTTGCGGAGGTCACGCCCGACGCCCGCGTCCTGGCCGAGGCCTTCTGGCCGGGGCCCCTCACCCTTATCCTCAGGCGCTCCCACCGCGTGCCGGATGCCGTCACCGGCGGCCTTGACACCCTCGCCGTGCGCGTGCCCGCGCATCCCCTCGCACTCGCTCTGCTCACCGCGTTCGGAGGGCCCGTGGCCGCGCCATCGGCAAACCGGTTCGGGCGCCCGAGCCCCACGCGCGCGGAAGATGTGGCGTTCGAACTCGGCGACGCCGTGAGTGTCATCCTCGACGGAGGTCCCTGCGAGATCGGCATCGAGTCCACCGTTCTGGACCTCACCACCGACCCCCCCCAGATCCTCCGGCCCGGGAGCATCGGCGCCGACGCGATCGCCACCATCATCGGACGACCGGTGAGTGCCACCCCCACCGGGCCCTCCCGCGCACCCGGCATGCGGGAGCAGCACTACGCCCCGGGGGCGCGGGTGGAGATTCTCGCCGCACGTGCCGTGCCCCGTCGCGCGAGGGTCCTCCACGCCAACGGAGTCGCCGTGGCCGTGCTCGCGCCGGATGAGATCCCCGCTCTCCCACCGTCGGCGTTGCTGCTCGGTCCGGCCCGAACCCCGGCCGCGTACGCCGCCATTCTCTATGCCGCCTTCCGTCGCGCGGACGCAGCGGGCGTCACCGTCATCCTTGCCGTGCCACCGCCGGATGAGGGAATCGGCACCGCAATCCGCGACCGCCTCGCGAGGGCCGCCGCAGGCCGCTGATCGTTCCCCCGCTCTCCGCGTGCGAGGAGCCTACAATCGACCCATGGTGCGCACCGCAGTCATCGCACTTATCCTGGCGGGCGGGGTACCGCTCGCCGTGGCGACACCGGCCGCCACCACCGGGCCGGTGGCCCCGGCGGCCCGGAGCGGGGGCTCGGTGCTCACTGGCACCTACGACCGACTGGTGGGTGGGCGTATCGATCTGGCCGCCCTTCGCGGGCGCGTCGTGCTGGTGGTCAACACCGCGAGCCGCTGCGGCTTCACCCGCCAGTACGCATCGCTCGAGACCCTTTGGAGGACCCGACGCGCCGAGGGCGTCACCGTCGTCGGCGTACCGTCACACGACTTCAAGCAAGAGCTGCCGAGCAATGGCGAGGTGGTGCGGTTCTGCACACGCAACTTCGGTGTGTCGTTCCCCATGCTCCGGATATCCACGGTGACCGGCCCGCGTGCCATCCGGCTGTTCACGGGACTCGCCGCCCCGTCGTGGAGTGGCGCGCCCACGTGGAACTTCACCAAGTACCTCATCGACCGACAGGGGCGACCGGCGATGCGCCTCGCCCCATCCATCACCCCGGACTCCCCCACCATGACGGCCGCGATCAACGCGCTGCTGGCCGAACGCGGCATACGGAGGGGAACCTAGTCGGGAGTCACCGCCCACGCGCCATGCCCGGTGGCATACAGGAATTCGGACCCGAGCTTCTCCGACAGCGCGATGACGGCGAGATGGGTGTTGGCCGACGGCACGCGTGGGATGACCGACGCATCCATGCACCACAGTCCACGAATCCCCCGGACGGCCCCGAAGGCGTCGGTGACCGCCATCGGATCGTCACCCCGGCCCATGCGAAGAGTCCCGACGGGGTGGTGGAACGTCTCGACCGTGCGCAGCGCATGGTCCGGGTCGTCCATGTTGGGCCACGGATCAAGCATGTCCGCGAGCGGCGCCGTACGGGCCACCGCCATGAGTTCGCGCCCGGCGACCACGGCGAGTTCGCGATCCCCCGCATCCTCCATCCACCCCATGTGGAGAACGGGCTGGTGCATGGGGTCGAGCGACTGGATGGCCACCCGCCCGGTACGCCCCCGGGAATCGGCCACCTGCACGTTGACCTCGCTGATGCGGTGCCCGCCATCGACAAACCCGACGTAGGGCATGATCTGAAAGAGGCGTTCCTCGCCACGCACTTCCGCCGTCGCTGTGAGCAGCACCTGGATCCAGGGGTGTGGCCACGGGGGGATGTCGCCGCCGACCCAGAAGCGGTATGAGATCTTCGGGTGGTCCTGCATGCCACGGCCCACACCGGGTAACTCGTGCACCACCGGGATGCCGTGGGGTGTGATGGCATCCGCCGGACCGATGCCCGACCGCAGCAGCACTGGCGGGCTCTGGTAGGTGCCGAGGCAGAGGATGATGTGGTCCGCCTCGTACGTCACCCGCTCACCGGTGGCCTCGCGGATCACCTCGAGTGCCGTGGCCCGCGTGCCGTCCATGACCACGCGATCCACGCGCACCCCCACCTCGAGCGTGAGGTTGTCCCGCGAGAGCGCCGGGTCGAGGTAGTGGTCGGCTGGCGTCTGTCTCATCCCGTCGCGCATGTTGAACGGCGTCGGGCCCACGCCCAGAGATCCCGGGGCGTTGTGATCGTCAACCCAGTCGTGACCGCGTGACAGGGCCGCCTCGGCGAAACGCTCGATGAGCGGATACCACGTGTCGCGTGGATGACGGGCGATGGGAATCGGTCCGTGGTCACCGTGGTAGGGCCGATCGCCAAAATCGGCATCGGTCTCGATAAACCGGAACCACGGCAGCATCGCCTGCCAGTTGAGGCCGGAAGCAAAATCCGCCCACTCGTCGTAGTGCTCGGGCAGACCGCGCAGCGCGATGGCCGCGTTGGTGATGGAGGACCCCCCCACCACCTGACCGCGTGGCACGTGCACTCCGCGCGGTGACGCCCCCGCCTGCGCCGTGAAGCCCCAGTCGTGGGTCTCCTTGATGATGCGGTAGGCGTGGGCCAACTCCGGTGGCCAGTCGCCCGGTCGGTAGTGCGGCCCGCTCTCCAGAAGCACCACATCCACCCCGGGGGCAGCCGACAGGCGCGCCGCCAGGACGCACCCCGCGGTACCGGCCCCGGCGATGACAACCCTCATACGATCACCCCCCCGGTCATGCGGCGGCGAGCCGGCCGCCATCGACGAGCAGCACCTGACCGGTCATGAACCCGGCGGCGTCCGAGAGCAGGAAGACGATGGGCCAGGCGGCCTCGGCCACCGTCCCCACCCGGCCCATGGCCGTCTTGCTCACAAACTTCTCGGCGAGGGCCGGATTGGCGGCCATCAGTTCACCCACGAGTTCGGTGGTGATGGTCCCGGGGGCGATGGAGTTGACGAGAATGCCCGACGGTCCGAGTTCCACGGCCAGAGTGCGGGTCATGGAATCCAGCGCGGCCTTGGTCGCGTTGTAGGCCACGATGTTGGGAAGCCCGGCGAAGGCCGCGATGGACGACAGGTTGACGATGCGCCCACCGCGTCCGGTATCCAGCATGGCGGGAACGACCGCGCGCGCGAACATGGCGGCGGCACGGAGGTTGACCCTGAGGACGTGGTCCCACTCGTCGTCCGTCGTCTCGACGGCCGGGTGGTAGTAGGGGCTGATGCCGGCGTTGTTGACGAGCCCCCACACATCGCCGAGGGCGCAAGCTGCAGCAACCGCGCGGGCCGCGACGTCGGGGTCGTCCACACTGCCCACCACCACGGCCGACTCCCCGGGCAACGACGCCGCCACGGCCTCGAGATCGTCGGCAGTGCGGGCGACCAGCACCACCTTCCCACCGGAGTGCGAGACCGCCTCGGCGGTGCCCTTGCCAATACCGCGTGACGCGCCCGTGATGATGACGACGCGATCGGTCAGGTCGAAGTAGGTGCTCATGCCTCACAGCGTACCGTTGGGGTGCACGGCGGGCGATCGGGCCACCTGTCCCTCGCTGTCCGATGTCCGTATGCGAGTGGTCGACGTCGCGCATACAATCGGGCGACCGCCCCGGCGACCCCAAGCGCCCATCCGAGAGGTACGACACCGATGCTGAGTTACGCCTTCACCGAGGAGCAGGAGGACCTTCGCGCCATGGTGCGTGAGTTCGCCGAGGCCGAGATCGCCCCGCTCGTCGAACACGCCGAGCGTAACGAGCAGTTCCCCGTCGAGGTGATGCCGAAACTCGGTGAACTGGGCCTCCTCGGAATCGTCTTCCCTGAGGAGTACGGCGGCATCGGAGCCGACAAGATCACGGAGTGCATTTTCGTCGAGGAGATGACCAAGGTCTGCGCCGGCATCACCGCATCCGTCAACGCCCACGCCGACCTCGCCGCGTTCCCGATCTACAAGTTCGGCACCGAGGATCAAAGGGCCGCGTACCTCCCGGACGCCATCGCCGGTAAGACCATCGGTGCCTACGCGATCACCGAGCCCAACACGGGCTCCGACGCCGCCGGCCTCGCCTCGACCGCCAAGAAGACCAGCGGCGGGTACGTGATCAACGGCCGCAAGAACTTCATCACCAACGGCACCATCTGCGACTTCTGCCTAGTCGCCGCCTACACCGACAAAGAGCGGCGCGGGGAAGGCATCAGCGTCTTCATCGTCGACCGGACCACCCCGGGCTTCGAGGTCACCCGCAAACTCGAGAAGATGGGTCACCGGTCGTCCGACACCGCCGAGTTGGTGTTTGAGGACTGCGAGGTCCCGGAGGAGGCGCTCCTCGGTGGCAAGGAGGGATCCTTTGCTGCCCTGATGGAAGCCCTCATCACGGGCCGCATCTCGCACGGCGTCAAGTCGGCGGCCATCGCCGAGGCCGCCCTCGATCAGGCCATCGCGTACGCGAAGAACCGCGAGGCCTTCGGCCGCTCGCTCACCAAGTTCCAGTCGGTGCGCTTCAAGTTGGCCACCATGGCCACCAAGATCGAGGCCGCCAAGGCCCTCGCCTACAAGGCCGCCTGGCTCTACTCCACCGGCCAGCCCTGCGTGAAGGAGGCCTCAATGGCGAAGTACTTCTCCGCCGAGGTCGCCGACGAGGTCACCCGCGAAGCGGTACAGATCCACGGCGGCTACGGATACATCGTGGAGTACCCGGTGGAGCGCCTCTACCGTGACGCCAAGCTCGCCTCGATCACCGAGGGCACCTCGGAGATCCAGCAGATCATCATCAGCCGGGAACTCGGCCTGTAATCAGGCCCCGCCCCACGTAGTTGAGGTGATCGAGCGCGATGGGCGGGCCGGGAACTCGGCCTGCAATCGGGCCCCGCCCCACACGCCATCGGCAACTGCTCTGATCGCGCGGGACGGGAACTCGGACTGCAATCGGGCTCCGCCCCACGCGTCCGTCCGAATGAGGCGTGGGCACCACTCCCCGTACCGCCCACCGCCTGTGTCCCCGGGGTCCCCACCCCGGAGTCCTTGCACTCTGAGCCGGACCCACGACGACAAGGCCACCCGACCGCACACCACATCGAGAACCTGGACAACACTGATTGTTAAGCGTCTGACACTTAACAATTGGGCGTGGCGGCTTTGGACATGGGGTGGACTTCCCCCGCTTCGTTGGACCGGGGAAATCTCATGGCTTCCGGTGCGAACGGGGGATCGAATGGCACCGGCCCGCCAGCGCGTGGCGAGCCGGTGCCGGCCCAGAACTAGCCCTTGCGCTGGATGAGCATGTTCCAGACGCCGCGCTGCACGACCTTGTCCTCCTGATTCAGAACCTCGATGTCGTACTTGCACCAACCGGCCTTCGGATTCTTCTCGTTCTCGGCCTTCTCACCGATCGTGCGCTTCACGCGGAGGGTGTCACCGATAAACACCGGGGCGCGGAACTGCCACGAGTCGAGACCCACGAAGGCGGCCGTCGCGATCTTCGGCTCCATCTTCTCGACCTGAAGGCCGGTGGCGATCGAGGTCACCAACATTCCGTGGGCGACGCGTTGGCCAAAGACAGAATCCTTGGCGCCAACGGCATCGATGTGGAACCAGTTGAAGTCACCGGACACGCCGCAAAAGTTGACGACGTCCGCCTCCGTGACGGTACGACGTAGCGACTCGGCGCTGTCGCCCGTGTTCAGTTCCTCCCAGAAAAGACGCTCAGCCACTCGAAACTCCCTCGGCAATCGTTGCGGGTGCCCGGAACCGGGCCCCAAGGCCGTGCGAAGCATAACCGGGCACGCCCTCGAGCAGGGTTCTCTGCCGCAGCCTGTCCGGTCGAACGGCGTCGGACACGATCGCGAGCGACGCCGCGGTCGGCTGCCACCGCGCCCGGAAACGACGAAGCCCCCGGGCGGATGTCCGCGCCGGGGGCTTCGTTTCACTGCAGTACCGGCGGTTCCTAGAGCGCGCCGACAGCCTTCGCGATGCGGTCCAGACCCTCCTCGAGCTGCTCGTCCGGAGAGGCGTACGTGAAGCGGATGTGGCCCTCGCCGCGGTCACCGAAGGCGTTACCAGCGACCACGCCGACGCCGTAGTCCTCGACGACGTAGTCGGCGAACTGCTGGGCGGTCATCCCGGTCCCACGGATATTCGGGAACACGTAGAACGAGCCGTCCGGGGTCGGGCACTCGATGCCATCAATCGCGTTGAACTTCTCGACGACCATGTCGCGCTTCGCCTTGAGGCGGGCGGTCTGCGCCAGCACGTGGTCCTGCGGACCGGTGAGGGCAGCGAGGCCGGCGAGTTGCACGAACGCGGGCACGTTGGTGACCGAGTTCTGCTGGAAGATGTCCATCGCGGTGATGAGTTCCGCGTTGGCCACGCACCAGCCGATGCGGAACCCGGTCATGATGTAGGTCTTCGAGAAGGTGTCGACCACGATCGACTGATCCTTCATGCCGTCCACGTACGAGATGCTCTTGTGCTCGCTGGGCGAGTAGACCATGTGCGAGAAGATCTCGTCGGTGAGCACAACGATGCCGTGCTCCTTGCAGATGGCGGCGATCTCGTCGAGCTGACCCACGATCATCCCGTTCGGACGCTGCGGTGTGTTGATCACGAGCATCTTGGTCTTGGGCGTGATCAGTGACTGCAACGAGTCGAGATCGAATGCGAAGTCGGGCTCCACGAGTGGGGCGTATACAACCTTGCCGCCGGCGTAGGTGATCCAGAACTCGTCCGGGGGATAGCCGGGGTTCGGGAAGATGACCTCATCGCCCTGGTCCACGATGGTGAGGAGTGACTGCGTGAGCGCGTGCTTGGCGCCCATGGTCACGAGAACCTCCTCGCGTATGGTGGGACGACCACGGTTGGTCATCTCCTCGGCGATGGCGTCGCGCAACTCGGGCATCCCCGGACCCGGCACGTAGCGCACGTGGCCGTCGTGCACCGCGCGGGCAGTAGCCTCGACGATGTGGGGAGCCGGGTAGAACTCGTCGCCCTGGAAGTCACCCTTTTCGAAATGGAGAATCTTCTTGCCGGTCTCCTTCTCGATGGACTCGGCCTTGCGCATCGCCGCCCATTGCTTCGGGAGGACGAAATGCTGGGTGCGACTGGACAGCGCGTCGCGGATGTCCGTGAGAGCGTCACTCATCGGGGTCCAACTCCTTTCGGTGTCATGCGACGCCCGACTATCGGGCGTCGCGGAGGCTGGGTGCGCGCGTCGCGCTCCAGCAAACCCACGGCCTCGAGGTTGACCAGAAAGCGGTGGACCGTGCTCTTGTGCAGGCCGGTGCGACCCGCGACGTCGGTGACACCGAGGTCAGGATCCTCGGACGAGAACACGTCGAGAATCGCGTCCACGCGCTCCACCGCCTGGATGCGGTAGCGGGATGGAGCCGGGCTCGTATCTATGTGGGCGATGGTTGCCATTGTCTCGTATCGCGAGACCGCGTCTTGTGACGGTTGCGACGAAGGCGGCATTCGTATCAGGACGTGGGGTGCATCGGCAAGGGGCTCTTCATCGGAACCTTCCCCCGTATCGCATCACGAGACGCCTCATTCGCGGACCGGACTACTCTGCCGGGACCACACGCGAATTACATGGGAGCTGAGGCGTGGCCTACGAGGACATCATCTACGAGACCCGCGATGGTCGAGCAACGATCACCATCAACCGCCCGGAACGCCTCAATGCATTCCGCCTAAAGACCGTTGTCGAGATGGGCGAGGCCCTCGAGGCCGCCGCCGACGACGAGTCCATCGGAGTCGTGGTGCTCACCGGCGCCGGTGAACGCGCCTTTTGCGTGGGCGGCGACGTGGCCGACCCCACGCGTACCGCCGCCGAGAAGCGCCACCTGCACACCGTGTCGTACCGTGTGGCCAACGCCATCCGCAACAACGGGAAGCCGGTCATCGCCAAGGTGCGTGGCTACTGCATCGGTGGCGGGAACGAACTCAACGTCCTCTGCGACCTCACGCTGTCGGGTGAGTCCGGTCGCTTCGGCCAGGCGGGGCCCAAGATTGGGTCGGCCCCCCTGTGGTGGGGCTGCCAACTGATGCCGTCCGTGGTCGGAGCGAAGAAGGCCCGCGAAATCCTCTTCCTCGCCCGCCAGTACGACGCGTATCAGGCGATGGAGATGGGCCTCGTCAACCAAGTGGTTCCGGACGCCGATCTCGACGCCCTCGTGGACGAGTGGTGCGACGAGATTCTGCGGAAGTCACCGCAGGGCCTCCGCCTCGCCAAGATCTCGATGAACTCGGCGAGCGACGCGCTCTACTCCTCCGTGCAGCACGGCCTCGAGCTCGTCGCCTTGAACCACGTGTACGGCCCGGAGCCCAAGGAGGGCATCGCGTCGTTCCAGGAGAAGCGACCCGCCGACTGGCGCCGATTCCGCGATGGACAGGGACCCGACCCGGCAACCCCGCCGCTCTCGTCCACGGCCCCGAAGGCAGTGGCGAAGGCCGCTCCGAAGGCGGCGACGAAGGCCGCTCCGAAGGCGGCGACGAAGGCCGCTCCGAAGGCGGCGACGAAGGCCGCTCCGAAGGCGGCGGCGAAGGCCGCTCCGAAGGCAGTGGCGAAGGCCGCTCCGAAGGCAGTGGCGACCCGGGCGGCCCGCCGGTGAACGAGGCGGCCCTTGCATCCCTCACGTCCACACGGCGTGATGTGGTGGAGAAGGCGCTGTCGGGCGACCGCCTGACGCGCGACGACTCTCTGGCGCTGGCCGGTGCCAGTGGTGCCGAGCACCCGGTCCTCTGGGCCGCAGCGGCCCACCTGCGCGATCTCACCCGCCCCCCCATCATCACGTACTCGCGCAAGGTCTTCATCCCCCTCACCAACCTGTGCCGAGACGTGTGCTCGTACTGCACGTTCGCCGTGGACGAGGGGAGCGTCCGGGCGCACACCATGAGCCCGGACGAGGTTCTGCAGATGGCCGAGGCGGCCAAGGCGGTGGGATGCAAGGAAGCCCTGTTCTGCATCGGTGATCGCCCCGAGGTGCGCTGGCCCGGTTACCGAGACATCCTCAAGGGCTTCGGCCACGACACCACGCAGTCGTACCTCGTCGCCATGTGCCGCATGGTCATGGAAGAGACCGGGCTCCTCCCCCACCCCAACGCCGGGATCATGAGTGAGCGCGAACTTCGTGAACTGCGCGAGGTGTCACCCAGCCAGGGGATCATGCTTGAGAGCACGTCCGAGCGGCTCTGTGCGCCGGGCGGTCCTCACGAGCACGCGCCCGACAAGAAACCACGCACGCGCCTCGCCATGATCCGTCGTGCCGGACGACTGCGTATCCCGTTCACCACCGGAATCCTCATCGGACTCGGCGAGACCGCCGAGGAGCGGGTGGACGCCCTCCTCGCGATCCGCGAGCTTCACGCTGAGTACGGGCACATCCAAGAAGTGATCGTCCAGAACTTTCGCGCCAAGCTCGAAACGCCCATGGCCGATGCCGGTGAGCCCGGACTCATCGACCTCATGACCACCTGCGCCATCGCGCGCCTCGTCCTCGGTCCGGACATGAACATCCAGGCGCCCCCGAACCTGTCGTCCGACTACGGACCGCTGCTCCTCACGGGCATCAACGACTGGGGCGGCGTCTCACCGGTCACACCCGACTTCATCAACCCCGAGCGCCCATGGCCCGACCTCGCCCTCATGGCGGGCATGTGCCGAGAGTCGGGCTACCCGTTGCGCGAGCGCCTCACGGTGTACCCCGAGTACGCGCTCGATGACGAGTGGATCGACCCGGCGGTACGCCCCCACGTGCGGGCACAGGCCGACGAGGCGGGGTATCCGCGTTCCGACGCGCTGGATACGGTGTCCGCGTGACCGATCGCGTCACGATCCTGCGTCTGGGCGAGGACCGCGCCGACGGCGCCACCGCCCACGAGTCCGTGGCGTGGGACGACGCGTCCATCGGAGTCGCGCTGTCGGCGCGCACCCTCCCGGTATCGGTGGGTACGCCCAACCGTGGGTGCGCGACCTTCGTGACCTCGTGGGACGATGCGATCGCACTCGCCGATGACGGCATCGATGGCGGTCGCATCACTATCACCCACGACACCGCGCGTGCTGACGTGCTCGACGGCCTTACCCGATCACGCGCCGCGTTCCTGCGCACCACGCCCACCCAACTCGCCGAGGCTGTCGACCTCGCAGGTCTTCCGGGTGTCACCACCCGCGTCTCGGTGGTGGTCGCCGACCTCGACCAGGCAATCGCGACCGTTCGTGGAGGGGCGCGCGACCTCGTCGTCGCGGGCTGGGGTGACGCCGACCTCGCCGCACTTCGCGACGCGATCCTTCCCGAGGTGCTGGTGGAGCGCACCGCGCTGCCGCTTGGAACCCCCATCGAGGCCATGCGCGACATCGTGGCGCTGCCCGTACTCACATGCTGGCTTTCGCAGGTGGACTGCCGGGGTGCCGCACGCCCTCGCCACCCGTGGGCACCCGGCCGCGACATGCACCCCCCGGTACCCGCACGCCGCATGTCGAGCGAGTGGCCCGATGCCGCGTGGACCGACGCCGAGTGGACGCGCAACCCCGACCACGTCGCGCCCGACCTCGCCGCGATCCTTGAGCGCTCGCTGGCCGGTTGTCGGCCCACCGTGCCCGAAATGGTGCGCATGTTCGAGGCGCGCGGCGACGAGGTCGACGTCATCGCCCATGTCGCCGACGTACTGCGTGAGCGCACCAACGGCGACCGGGTCACCTACGTCATCAACCGCAACATCAACTACACCAATCAGTGCTATTTCCGGTGTGGTTTCTGCGGATTCTCCCGCGGGCCCAAGAGTTACAACGCCCGCGAAACCCCGTACCGCATGGATCTCGACGAGGTGGTCAGCCGATCGCAGGAGGCGTGGGACAAGGGCGCCACCGAGGTCTGCCTCGTCGGTGGTATCCACCCCGACTTCACGGGCGACTTCTACGCGTCGGTTCTCGAGAGCATCAAGGCCGCGCTGCCCGAGATGCACGTGCACGCGTTCACCCCGCTCGAGGTGTGGCAGGGTGCGCACACCCTAGGCGTACCCGTGCGCGACTACCTCGAGCGCATGAAGGCGTCGGGCCTCGGGTCGCTGCCGGGCACCGCCGCGGAGATCCTCGACGACGACGTCCGCGCGCATCTGTGCCCCGACAAGATCCGGACCGCCGAGTGGGCTGAGGTGATGATCACCGCGCATGAGTCGGGTATTCGTGCTACCAGCACCATCATGTGCGGTCACATCGACGGGCCGGTGTCGTGGGCCAACCACTACGAGGTCTTGCGCCAGATCCAACAGCGCACCGGCGGGTTCACCGAGTTCATCCCGCTGCCGTTCGTGCACATGGCATCACCCATCTTCATCCAGGGCCGCTCACGGCCCGGCCCCACCTGGGACGAGGTCGTGCTCATCCACGCCGTCGCCCGCATCGCCTTCGACGGGCTCATCCCCAACATTCAGGCGTCCTGGGTGAAGCTCGGCCTCGACGGCGGCGCCAACCTCCTGCACGCGGGGTGCAACGACATGGGTGGCACACTCATGAACGAGAGCATCTCGCGCTCGTCCGGTGCCTCCCACGGCGAGGAGGTCACCGCCGACGAGTTGGAGGCCGCGATTCGTGCACACGGGCGCACCCCCGCCCGGCGCACCACGCTCTACGAGATCGTCGAGACCCCGGTCTAACTGTTCTCCCCCGCACGTTGACAACCGGATTCATCGCCACAGCTCGATCGATGGACCGATAAACGGGGTTTCCTCAGGTGACCGGGCGGCGGCACCGACTTCACGGTCCGTTGGGGAACCGTCCACCGATCGATCGTGTTCACAGCGTGTGTGGGGAGGACAGCGAACGTCTGGACTCGCCAGGGACCGCGCGACCAACTGCGCCCCTGAGATCTCATGACGTCACCGGATCAACGGTGGGTAGGTACCGCGATGCATCCATGCACGCGACGGAGTACGACACCCAACCCTCTCGGGTCGCAGCCTGATTACGCTTGGTCGCGCTTCCGCAACGAGCGGAGCATGTTCTCGATGCGGCCGAACTTGATGCGAGGGGCACCGACCTCGGCGCCCATGCGCTTCTCCACCTCGTCGAGGTACCGCCAGTCGTCGTAGGAGACCAGATCACCCTGGCGCTCACGCAGAAGGCGCGCCAGCACCGGGCGTTTCGGCACCGCACGCTCCAGATGGCCCGCGCGGAGGTCCTCGAGCAGCGACTCGACGGTCTCCTGAGCGTCGGGCTTGTTAGTACCGATGATCCCGGTGGGTCCCCGCTTGATCCACCCGGCCGCGTACTGGCCCGGAAGCGGACGACCGTCGAGAGGGTCCATCACGCGACCGCGGTCGTTCGGAATCGTGCCGCTCACGGCGTCGAACGGCACTCCCGAGACCGCCACCCCCTGGTAGCCGATCGCCCGGAAGACGAGACGCGTCGGGATGACCTCACGCTCCTGGGTCATCCGTGCCCGCAGGGCACCGCGGTCGCTCCGGTAGAGCTCGTTGCGGGCGACCTCGATCCCCTCGACGTGCTCGTCGCCCACAATCGCCACCGGCGACGTGAGGAAGCGCATGACGATACGGCGGTCCCGACCGCGCTCCCCGCGCGCGGCCAGTTCACCGAGGAGGGCGAGGTTCTGATCCCGGCCGCGCTCGGGCCCAAGTTCCACCTGCTTGCGCGAGTTCTCGTCGAGCACGAGGCTGGCCGGATCGACGATGACATCCACATCGTCGCGGCCGGCCACCTCGCGGAACTCCTTCGGAGTGAAGGCGGCCTGCGCCGGACCCCGACGGCCCAGCAATACGACCTCGCGCACTGCGCTGGCGCCGAGGGCGCGTACGGCGTGGCGTCCCATGTCCGTGCAGGCGAGTTCGTCGGGTGGCATCACCAGCATGCGGGCGATGTCTATGGCCACGTTGCCGTTGCCCACCACCACCGCCTGGGAGCCGGAGAGGTCGTAGGTCCGACTCCGGTTGACCGGGTTCGCGTTGTACCATCCCACGAACTCACTCCCCGAGTGGCTACCCGGCAGGTGCTCGTGCGGAATCCCCATGCGGCGATCCGATGACGAACCCACCGCGTAGATGACGGCCTGAAAGTACTCGAGCAGATCGTCGTGATCGATGTGGCGGCCCAACTCGACGTTGCCGCGAAAACGGAACTCGGGGTGCTCGGCGATCCGGTCGTAGATGCGCGTGACCGATTTGATCTTTTGATGATCCGGGGCCACACCACCACGGACGAGGCCGAATGGCGTGGGCAGGCGATCGAACATGTCGATCTGCACCGTCACGTCATCGTGGGAGAACAGGTGCTCCGCCGCGTAGAAACCCGACGGGCCGGATCCGATGATCGCGACCCGGAGGGGATCGTCCGGGGTACCGACCGGCATCAGAGCACCACCCCGTCGGCGTCGGTCGGGGCGCGAAACACATCTTGGGACTCGGTGCGTACGAGGGATGTCAGTGACCCGGGCGACGGGGTCGTGGTGAGACCGCGCACCAGTACCGCCGGGCGTCCCGACGATTTGCCCATGAGCATCCCGGCCGCAGCAGCGATCTCATCCCCCAACGCCTGATCCGTTGCCACCAGCATCCGTCCCTCCCTGTCGCGTTCCCCGCGATGATCGATCACCGGCTCGAATCCCGCAACTCCCACCGCCACGTTCACGAGGCCCCGGCGAAATGCGCGGCCATGGGTGTCGGTGATCACAACGCCCACCCTGCCACCCGCCGCCTGCGACAGCACGTGCTGAATGCGCCGCGCGGACGCATCGGGGTCAAGTGGTAGCAGTACCACGGTGCCGTCGGCGGTATTTGACGCGTCCACGCCCGCATTCGCGCAGATGAACCCGTGATGGGTCTCGCAGATGAGTAGTGAGCGACGACGACGCAGGATCTGTCGGCTCTCGCCAAGAATCACCTCGCAGAGCGCCGGATCCTTGCCCGTGGCCTCACTCAGTCGCCGGGCCTGCTCGCCCGGCACCACATCGGCGAGCACGCGCACGCGCCCCTCCGCCTTGCTCACCACCTTGTGCGCGACGGCCAGTACGTCCCCCGGGCGCACCCCCGCCCGCGACGCCGCCTCGGCGAGCATCACCGCGATGTCGTCCCCGGGCACGATGGCGGGCAGCGGGTCCACCACCATGATGCGCACGTCCTCACCGGGTGCCCCTCCCCACTGGTCGCGGCCGCTCATCCGGTGCCCACCGGCGTGGCCTGCGTCAGGCCGAGGGTGGCGAGCGCACGGCCGGTGGCGCCACCCGGATCCCGCCGTGTGAGCTCGGCGAGGTCGGCCGGGGTGTCCACATCGAGGGCCATCCCTAGATGGTCGACGACCTCGGCGAGAAGCCCGAGGGCCGACGCCTGTGCCAGATGCCGGGCCAGGGAGCCCGGACCGAGTTCAGGAACCAGCGCGTCCGGTGGTGTCAGCAGCATCGCGTTGGTGCCCGTGCCGTCACCAGACCGCGCCAGCACCACGGAGTCGGCATCGGGGGCGGCGCCCACCAGATGGTCGATATCCGCCGCCGTGAGGAGGGGGAGGTCGCTCACCACGACCAGCGCACGACGGGAGCGCAGCGCCGCGATACCGCGCTCCACAGCGGCGTTCATGCCCTCGGGCGGGTCGTGATCGCTGACCGCCCGCGCCCCGCTGCTTTCGGCCACGGCACGGGCCCGCGGATCGGATGTGACCACCACGATCTCCCCCACGCACGTACTACCGGCCAGAGCCGAGAGTACGTCCCCTAACATCGCCGATTGAAGTACACGGCGCTCGCGGCGATCGAGGACGTTGGACAGACGACCGAGGGCGTAACCCAGGCGCTTCACCGGTACCACGGCGCCCACCTCGTGTCTCATCACGCGCCCACGGCCTCGAGCGCCGTGTGCGCCAGACGCTCACGGGCCGCGTGGTCGGGCATGAGCACATCGGTAATGACCGGGCACACGTGGAGGGCCTCGATGGCCTCGGCGTCGCCCGCATCGTCGTGGTGAATGAGAAACGTTCCACAGACGTCGGCGTAGATCTCGGCCATCTGGCGCGCCGAGCACTCGTCGTAGCCGGCGCCGGCGAGAAACCGCTGGGCCGGTCCCTCCACGGGGCGACCGGCGATGATGGGGCTCACCCCCACCACGCGCTCCCGGCGGGCCGCGAGGGCCTCACGGATCCCCGGCACACCGAGGATGGCTCCGATCGAGACAATGGGGCTGGACGGCGCGATAACAATGGCCTCGGCGGTCCGGATGGCGTCGAGGACCCCGGGGGCGGGGGACGCCACGTCGATTCCATCCATGCGGATCGACGTGATCTCCTCAGCCGCGCCGTCGCGCACCAGATACTCCTGAAAGCGCCGCTCGCCTGACGGGGTGGTGATGAGCGTGCGTACAGGGTCGTCGGTCATCGGTAGGACCCGCGCCTCCACGCCGAGGCGACTCCGGAGGTCGTCAACCACCTCCGACAGCACGGCACCGTCCCGCATCATCAGCGTGCGATGGATGTGCGTGGCCAGATCACGATCTCCCAGGCCAAACCATGCCGCGCGACCGTAGGTGGCCAGACCCTCGAGGCACCGGAAGGTGTCGTCGGCATACCCCCATCCGCGATCGGCCACCACGCCGCCGAGCGCGTACAAGTTGATGTCGAGGTCGGGACAGACGAGAAGGCCAAAGAACTCCCCATCGTCACCGGTGTTGACGATGGCGGTCAGATCGCGCTGGCCCCGGGCCAGCGCGATTCCATGCACCATCTTCGACCCACCGGTTCCCCCGGCGAGGGCGACGATCACGTAGGGGAGTAGGTCGTGCTCACGGGGGGCGAGGCTACCAGCGCCGAGAGGCCCCCCGGGGGGCGACCGGTGGCGGATCCCCTCCGCGTGAGCTCGCACGGCGGGCCGGGATGAGCACCATCTGAAGACCACCGCACACGAGTACGAGGCCCACCCACAGGTTGACGTCGGGGACCTCACCGAGCAACGGCCACGCCGTGAAGACCCCGATGACCGGAACGAGAAAGAACCAGGCGGACACCGTGCCCGCGGGAGCACGACCGAGCGCTATGTAGAAGAGGGCGAACGGGATCGCCGACCCAACGAGGGCGATGAGGAGGATGAGGCCGACCTCGCGGCCGCCGGTGGTCGGGGGGACTCCCTCCACCACGAGACCGATCAGGGCGAGGACCGCCCCGCCCACAATCATCTGCCAGGCGGCAATCGCGACCGGACGGGCACCTGCCCGGAGCCGTCCGGCCACGGCAACGGTACCCACCGCCCAGAACAGGGCCCCGCCAGCAACCAGAAGGGAGATGAGCGACAGACCGCTCGCCCCGTCCCACACCACGACCCCCGCGCCGATGAGGCCAACGAACATGCCGGCCCACTGTCGACGATTCATGTGCTCGCCGAGGAAGACGACGGCGAGGAGGGCCACGAAGATGGGGTCGATGTTCGCGAGTACCGCAGCGATGCCCGCCCCCTCATCGGCGATACCGATGAACGTCGCCCCGTAGAAGGCGACCGACTGTGTGAGGGCGAGGATGATCACCACCCACCACGAGCCCGTGGGCATGATGGGGTGCCGCATCACCAAGAGCGCGATGACCATGAGCAGGCCACCCACCCCGACGCGGGCCGCAGCGGAGAGCAGTGGTGGCCAGGTCTCCACGAGCCAGCCCGAGGGGACGTAGGTGACGCCCCACGCCACCATCGCCAGAACAGCGAGCAGGGTGGCCGACTGTTGCGGGCGCGCCTCGGTCGGCGGCTCCGGGGAGATCATCGGCAATTGCTCACAGGATGCATGGCGATTCAGATGTGATTCGCCATGGCCGCGCACTCCCCTTCCGGAACCGGTCGGCCCGATCGGCACGGTCGGCATGCCTCATCATAGTTTGTAAACATCCGCACTAACTCGATCATGATGCCGAGATAGCCCATTCCGTCTGACGATCCGGCCTCCGGATGTCGGTCGCGACCACCGTTTCCACGCGTTGACGCAGCACAGGTACGTGACATATGCTGCGTGCATCGTCTGGTGGACGACCCCTCCCCCGATTCACCGGGATGAGGCCTGACATCAGGTAACTGCAAGACCCTATGACTCTTTCAAGGGGGACGCCATTAATGGCTGAGCTTTTTGCTGTTACGTACATCCCCGGCTTTGAAACCGGAGAGATTCCACCGTCACCCGTCGATCGTGACGAGAAGACGGCTTTCATTTACAGCCTCGTTGACCCGGTCTGGGACATCGACACGCTGCCGCTGACCTACACGAACTCCCGTTGGTCGGCTTTCTTCTATCGCGCGGACGCCAAGCGCCTCCGCCGCGTTGTGCCGGACTGCCTCGATGTCGAGGACGACATCGTTGAGCACTGGTACGTGGACCACCGCAGCACCATGCTTGGTCCTTACGGCGAGTGGGGCCTCACGGTCGCCTGCTCCCACAAGGCTGGCGATGGTAAGACCTACTACGCCGGTTACTACCCGTACATGTACCTGACGCAGGACTCCGCTATCGACGCTGGTCGTGTGCTTGGTTTCCCCAAGAAGGAAGCCTTCATTCGCACGATCGAGCACGGTGGCTCGCCTGACGATGGTTACGGTGTGTACGACGGCAAGGACTGGAAGTGGAACCACTTCTCGTTCCTCATGATTCGTAACGGATACGTGATTCACAGCGCCATCGGTAAGTACGACGACGCTGAGCTGTCGGCCAAGCCCGCTTTCTACGGCAACACCGACTACGGCCGTATGAACATGAAGGTCGTCACCGCTCCGGACGTTTCGAGTTCCGAGTGGCAGCTTGTGTACCTCCCCTCGATGGTGACCAAGGACCTCGCGACTGCCATGGGCCGTCCGGAGACCGAGGGTAGCCACCGTTTCCAGGTGAAGCCGGAGTCAATCCGTACCGCTTCCCCTAAGAACATCGAGTGGTTCCAGCAGGCAACTCCGTTCGACAACCTCGGTGCCGAGATGCCGGTGGGCGAGATGATCGGTCTCATGACCTTCTCGTTCGACCTCATCATCCCGGGTGGCCAGACTCTCTGGACCGAGACCTTCACCCGTGACGCCACGTGGGCGGGCGCTGCCAAGCCTTACCGGTACGGCATGCGTCACCGTTTCCCGAAGCCCATCGGCCTCGGCGCGTAGTCAAAAGCCGAGAGAGGAGAAAACACAATGGGACAGATTGTTGACGTTACGTCGACCCCGTGGATTGACTCGGGCGACGCACCGCCGCTGGCACTGGATCGCGACAAGCGCGACATCATCAGCCAGGGGATCGCGGACCCGCTTGTCGACTACGACATCGTGCCGCTCACCTACACCAACTCACGTTGGTCGGCATTCTTTTACCGCGCCACCGAGAAAGATCTGAAGCACGTTCTGCCGAAGTGTCTGGAGCTCGAGGACGACGTCGTCGAGTTCTGGTACGTGGATCACCTCCACACCGGTCTCGGCCCGTACGGCGAGTTCGGTCTGACGGTGGCCGCTTCCCACAAGAACGGCGACGGTAAGACGTTCTACGCGGGTTACTACCCGTATATGTACCTCACGCAGGATGCCGCTGTGTTCGCCGGCCGTGAGCCCTTCGGATTCCCGAAGAAAATCGCCTACATCGTCACGCTTGAGCACGGTGGCAAGGATGACGACGGCTACGGTGGGTTCGGCAACGACTACTTCAACTTCACGATGGAGCGTCGTGGTTACCTCATTCACACCGCAACCGGTCGTTACGACGACGGCGAGCTGAGCGCGAAGCCTGCGTTCTACGGCGACCCGAGCTACGGCCGCATGAACCTCCGTCTGATCACGGACCCGTCCCTCAGGACGACGAAGTGGGACCTGACGTATCTCCCATCGGAGATCACGCCTGGCCTCGCTGCGGCGATGGGACGGCCCGAGACTGAGGGTCAGCACCGTTTCCAGTTGAAGCCGGAGTCGATTCGTACCGCTACGGCGGGCGCGATTCGCTCATGGGCCCTGCAGGCAACCCCATGGGACAACATGGGTGCCATGCTTCCGGTCAGTGAGATGATCGGCCTCATGTCCTTCAACTTCGACTTGATCATCCCGGGTGCGGACACGCTCTGGACCCAGACGATCGAGCGTACGCCTGAGGACATCGGGGACCTGCTGTTCTCGACGCCGTACCAGTACACCATGCGTCACCGCTTCCCCAAGCCTCCGGGCGTCTGAGTCCAACTCAGGGAAGGGAAGTACACGAAGGGCGGGTCTTCGGACCCGCCCTTCGTCGTTTTCGGGGTCTCATCCCCCAGTCCCCGCTCGGGTTGGGAGGCGACCGGAGGCGGATGAGATCCAGACCGGCATGTCCCCAAACGACACACGCGGCCTCGGAATCAACCGGCGGATCACCGCAGGGGTGACCCCCGGCCGGCGGGGTACCGCGACCGACGCCATCGTGCGGTAGGCCGCCACCAGCGCCCGCAGTGCACGGCCGTGCGTTCCCGCGGGCGCGGCGGGTCGAGACCGCCGCCCTCCCCACTCCCTACTCCGGGCGGGAACGCTCCCTGCGTACCGTGACCTTGCGGCCCTTCAGTGTGGTGCCCCGCAGGGCGGCGATAACGGAATTCGCCCGATGCGCAGGTACGTCGACCAACGCGAACCGATCGGCGATCTGGATTGCCCCGATCTCACGGCCGGGGATGTCGGCCTCGCTGGCAATGGCCCCCACCAGATCCTGCGGACGAATGCCGGCGATCCGGCCAGCACCCACGAAGAGGCGCGCCATACCCTGGGGCGGATTGGGTCCGGGGCCGTGCGGAGCTCTGCGGGGACCCCGGCCCTCGGTGCCGGTGCCGGTGCCGGAGTGCGACGACCGCTCCTGACGTACGGGCGCATCGGGGATCTCCTCGTCGCCCATCGGACCACCCGATGACTCGTGTGCGATGCGTACGGCGGCGGCCGCGATGTCGAGGACGTCAAACTCCTCACCAAGGGCCTCCACGACCACGCGGAACGAGTCCAGATCCTCCTGGAGGATGGCCTCGCGCAGGGTGGCGCTCGTCACCTCCAGGCGCCGGGCGCGGAGATCGGCGACCGTGGGCAGCGCCTGCACCGGAATACGCTGGCCCGTGACGCGCTCGATGTTGCGCAGCATGCGGTGCTCGCGCGGCTCGGCCAGAGTGATCGCAACGCCGTCACGCCCGGCGCGGCCCACACGCCCGATTCGATGCACATACGACGCCGGGGCCGATGGCACGTCGTAGTTGATGACGTGGGTGAGGACGTCGATGTCGAGCCCGCGAGCGGCAACATCGGTCGCCACCAGCAGTTCGACCGCACCGGAACGCAGGCGACCCATCACCCGATCGCGCTGCTCCTGGGTCATCCCGCCGTGCAGGGCGTCGGCGCGATACCCGCGACCGTTGAGCGACTCGACGAGCGACTCCACCTCGATCCGGGTGCGGCAGAAGACGAGGGCAGCAGCCGGTGCCTCGGCGTCGAGCACGCGTACGAGGGCCGCAGGCTTGTGTGCCCGATGCACCACGTATGCCTCCTGACGGGTCCGCGGGGTCTCACCGGCAACCTGCGGGGCGTCCTCGATGCGCACGCGCACCGGATCCTTCAGGTGCCGATCGGCGATGGCGGCGATGCGCGGCGGCATGGTGGCCGAGAAGAGCACGGTCTGGCGATCGGCCGGAGCGACGGAGAGGATGACCCCGATGTCCTCGGCAAACCCCATATCGAGCATCTCGTCGGCCTCGTCGAGCACCACGACCTGTACCGACCCGAACTTTAGGGTGCCACGGGCCAGATGGTCGCGGACCCGGCCCGGCGTCCCCACCACCACGTCCACTCCGCGCTCGAGTGCCGTGATCTGCCGAAAGATGGGCTGGCCACCGTAGATCGGCAACACGGAGGTGTGGAGTGCCCGCCCGTAGCGATGCACGGCCTCGGACACCTGCATGGCCAACTCACGCGTGGGTACGAGGATGAGCGCACGGGGTTCGCGACCAACACCACCGCGCAGGCGCTCGAGGAGCGGCAGCGCGAACGCCGCCGTCTTGCCGGTACCGGTCGCGGCGTTGCCCAACAGGTCGCGGCCCAAGAGCAGCGGCGGGATCGCCGCCTGCTGGATGGGTGTCGGTTCCTCATATCCCAACTCCGCCAAGGCTGCGAGAAGGTCATCCCCGAGACCGAGGTCGTCGAACATCAACTTGTGAATAGGGCCCTCAGTAGACGAAGACAGGAGTGGTGTACGTCGCGAACTCGTACACCGTAGGCGCATTCGGTGAGGCGATGCGAATACAACCGTGCGATGCCGGATATCCGGGGACGTACGGGTGCTCGTGGAACGCGTACCCGCCAATGAAGTACGAGGCGTACGGCATCCACGTGGAAAACGGGCGCGACCAGCTCATCATCTCCTTGCGCAGAACGGTGAAGTCACCCCGCGGCGTGTTACCGGCCGCGCCGCTCGAGATGTGGATCGCACGCACGGTGCGTCCGTTGTCGACTAGGAGCATTACCTGCTTGTCGATACTCACCTCGACGATGCGGCCCTTGGGCGTGCGCGGCGCCACGGGACGATCCGCGATCATGAGGAGCTCCCGTGTGGCGGCACCAAGGGCGCCGTCACGCGTGAGCCCCGACCAGCCTTGGAAGGCCATGAGAGCCTGCTCCACTGCGTCGGGGGACGTGTCGCCGACCGTCACGTTCTCCGACAGATACCCCAACTGCGCGAGGCGGTGGACGAGACCCTCGGACGTGTGCAGCGCGAATGCGGACTGCAGAAGGTCGCGCAGGCGCGGGGTGATGCGCCCGGCGGCGGAGAAATCGCCCGATGCGTGGACCGCACCACCCACCGTGACCATTGCGACCGTACTGCCCCACCCCTTAGCGGCGAGCCGTTTACGGAGGTCCGCCGACAGGGCCGGCGAAACCATGGCATCGGCCGATCCGCGCACGATGGTGATCGGCGCACGGTTCCGTGGCGCCGCGATCGTGCTGTGCCCCGTCAACTGGAGTGGGAACCGCACCTGAGCCAGTCCGTCGAGTACCACGGTGCGGGTGGGATCGAACCCCGAGATGGCGAGGGCTCCGTCGATGCGACCGGGCAGCGTGGTGGTCATGGTCACGGCGAACGCCGCGCCGCTGCTCTCACCGACGCTCACGAGGCGCACCGTGTCCATGTCGGTGCGCCGGTCGAGGATGTCGAGCAACTCGCCGACGGCCAGAATGTCCGTCGCGCGGCGACCTCCCGCCTGCAAGGGGGCCCAGCACGGCTGGTTGCCGAGCGATGCGCAGGGCAACGCGTCGAGCCCCACAGCGACCGCACCCACCCGATTGATGGCGGAGCCGAAGCGGTTGATGGCGTCCGCCGCACTCGTACCCTCGCGCGGGAACAACAGGATCACGGGCGGGGTGGTCTTCACACCCGACGGATGGCTGATGAAAGCGTGCCGCTCCATGCCGCGCGACGAGAAGGTGAGATCCTCGGTGCTCGCGGCCGCCATGACGGGCATCACGGCCACGGCGATTGCAGCACCCACCGCGAGAACCACCGCACGTGCCCGCATGAACGCTCCCGGCATCGGGGTGACGAACGCCGTCCCGTTCCGGGGCGACAAATGACTCCGCATTATTCTCCACCGTTCGCAACGGTCCCTGCCCGATGTAGGTTCCCACCCATGACGAATCAGAACGCCGACATCCGCATTCCCCACGACCTGCTTCCCGCCGACGGGCGGTTTGGGAGTGGTCCCTCGAAAGTCCGATCGGAGGCCCTGCGCGCTCTGGCCGAGACCGGGACATCGTACATGGGCACTTCGCACCGGCAGTCCACCGTCCGGTCGATGGTCGGCCGGGCACGCCACGGACTTTCGCAACTCCTCGGCCTGCCCGACGACTACGAGGTGCTTCTGGGGAACGGCGGAGCGACCGCGTTCTGGGACATCGCGGGGTTCGGTCTGGTGCGTGAGCACAGTCATCACGCGGTGTTCGGCGAGTTCTCGTCGAAGTTCGCGGCGGCCATGGACGAGGCACCGCACGTAGCACGCTCCACGGTCGTGGAGAGCGCACCGGGGACGCACCCCACAATCGGCGTCGAGGCCGGCGCCGACGTCTACGCGCTCACCCACAACGAGACTTCGACCGGCGTGGCCATGCCCGTGGTACGCCCACCGGGTATCGCGGACGACGCCCTCGTGGTCGTGGACGCCACCTCAGCGGCGGGGGGAATGGCGGTGGATGCGGCTGAGTTCGATGTCTACTACCTGTCACCGCAGAAGGCGCTGGCAAGTGACGGCGGCCTGTGGCTCGCTGCCTGCTCACCGCGGGCCATCGCACGTATCGATGCCCTCTCGGCACGCTGGTGCCCCGCGTCGCTCGACCTCGCCATCGCACGCGACAACTCGGTGAAGGACCAGACCTACAACACACCCGCGCTCGCAACGATCTTCCTGCTGGTGCACCAGGTGGAGTGGCTTCTGGAGCAGGGCGGCATGGAATGGGCCGCGGCTCGTACGCGAGAGTCGTCGGATGTGCTCTATTCGTGGGCCGATGCCTGTGAGGTCGCGACCCCCTTCGTGACAGACCCCGCGATGCGCAGCCCCGTGGTGGTGACGATCGACATCGACGACCACATCAACGCCTCCGCTGTGTCGTCCATCTTGCGTGCGAATGGCGTGGTGGACACCGATTCGTACCGCAAACTCGGGCGAAACCAGATTCGGGTGGCCACCTTCCCGGCGGTCACGCCCGACGACGTACGCCAGATCACCCGCTGCCTCGACCACGTGATCGGGGTCGTGGGGTAGCAGGCCACGGTCGGTGGGATGGGACGGGTCGCCGTCCGTGACATGTGTGCGGCCACACGCGCCCGTTCCGGACCTACGGGGGTGAAGACAGCCCATGGCAGCGCCACGGGCCGGCGAGGGGCAGCCTGTGGACACGGTGTCAGTCACCGGGGTATACGGGTTCGTTACCTGCGTGCCAGAAGTGTGCGGCCAAACGCGCGCATTCCGGATGGACGAGGGTAAAGCCTATGGCAGCGATACGCGCCGACGAGACGCCGGACCACCCTAGGGATGGTGGGGGCTCCTTGACTAGGGCGACTGGCTTACGAGCTGCACCATCATCAGGGTGGTGAGGATGATGGCTCCGGCCACAACCCACCGTCTGCGGTTGTGACCGCCCTCACCCAGCCACTCCGCCATCGGCCACACCAGCGGATACGCGAGCAGCCCGATGCGCCCCAGCGACGTCACCGATCCGCTGGCGAGTGGGACCACGAGGATGAGGAACGAGTAGAGCACCCATGGTGAGCGCAGCCCGCCCTCGCGCCGCCAGAGTTGGGCGAGCAGGCACACGTAGACGACACCGAAGAATGCGTCGCGCCCCACCGCCGACCAGTCGCCCGCGGTGAGCCCGGAGAGCTCCGAAATCGTCTCCTTGCCCAGGAGATCGCGAGTACCGATGAGATCTCCCCCGAGGGCGCCGCCGAGAGCCGTCCCAAGGTGCTCGGGAAGCAGCGACAGCAGACCCACCCCCAACTGCCCACGCCCCCAGGCCGCCTGTGCGCGCAACGGAAGGTCCCAGGCCCCCTGTCGCACCTGCATGATGGCGACGAAGGTGATCAGTACGACAGCGGTCGGAACCACCGCCATGAGCAGGCGGCGGCGGCGGCCCTCGTCGCCCGCCGACCACGCGAGCATGACCACGGGAATCACCGCAAGCAGCCCGGTGGGGCGCGAGAGTGCCGCGATGGCGGCCACCGATCCGGCAACACCGATGTGTCCCTTCCACGCGAGGTACCCGGCCAGTGCCGCGAGGCCCAGGGCGATTCCCTCCGTATAGGCCAGCGATGCCGCGATGGTCGGTGGCGCGAGCGCCAGCACCCACGTCGCGCGTGTGGCCATGAGGGGTCCGAAACGCCCCTTCGTGAGTGAATGGACCGCCACCAGTGCCACGAGGAACATGGTGTTCCCTACCAGCAGCGCCACCCAGAACGGGTTGAGCCCCACGGCGACGGCCAGCCACATGATCATGGGGAGCAGCGGGAAGAAGGCCACATTGGTGAACACCTCGCCCACCTGGCCCACGTCGAACGCGTATCCACGCCGGGCGATGTCGAGGTACCAGGTTGTGTCCCACCCGCCGAAGAGCGCGAACGCCTCGGGCACCGACGGGTCGAGGGACACCTCCGCGCGCCCGAACGACACACTGGCAACGATCCCCACTCCCGTCACGAGCAGGCGCGAGGCCAGCCACGCCACGAGGGGTACGCCGAGCCACCCCCACCACGGCATGGCGGTGACGCGGTTCATCCACCCCGGCCATGCGCGTCCCACGTCCGCGGGGAGCGATGGGGGAATCGGTGGTGGTGGTGGTGGTGCCGACGGGCCGTTCATCAGCGGGTGACCATAGGCCAGACACATCGACGAGTGCCCACGGGGTTACCGGGCTCCCCTGGCCGCGCGTCGCACCGAGCCGACGAGGAGCGCGAGGGCCCAGCGCGGCGTACGTCGCCGCGCGGTGGCGATGGCGGCGTCCACCAGCGCCCCGGCGTCTAGGCGATGAACCGGATCCCCGTGGCCCGTAAGCACGTGCTCGGCCGGATACCCCATGAGCGTGTGGGGTGGTGCGATCCGTAGACACGGGTGCGGACCGATGACGTCCCCGGGCGACGCGAGGTAGTACGTCGCCGTCCCCATCGCTTCGGCCACCACCAGTGCGCGGTGTGTGGGCCACCAGAGGGCCGACTCGGTCCACCGGCGAGTGCTGCGCACGACGATCACACCGAAGGGGATACCCGGAGTGGCGGCACTCGGTGTCCGGATGAGCGGAACGCCGAACTCCCGTGACAGTGGAGTGCAGTCGCGCCCGTGACGATCGAGTAACTGAATGACGCCTGCGACCGGTGGCATGGCGGCCAGACGACGACGTGCCTCGGGTGCATCCACCGGGTCGATGAGCCATGTGCCGTCCCCCACCACGAGCGCATGAGAGGCGCGCTGCATGACGCCCGGGGTCGAGGCGATCCAGGTGACCATGTCCTCCGGCCCGTCGGTGAATCGGATGTCCATTCCCCCAATGGTGCCGTACGGCCGACGGTTGGGCGACCGGGTGCGGCGGAGATGCCGACACCGAGGGTCGGGGGGCCCGCAGATGAGGGGTCATTCCTCCTGTGCGCGCCCGAGCAGGAGAACGATCCCGCCACGGCCGGGCGCACTGCCGAGGCGCGCGCGGTGTGTGAGCGCCGTCTCTCACACGCCGACGCCATCCACCTAGTACCCGGCAACCTCCCATGGCGTCCTCACCCGTGGGGCTCATCGACGTGGCAGAGAACCTGTCGGCGGAGCACGACCGGGGGGCGCGGGGCACAGAACGGCGTACCCACGGGTGGCCCTCCCGGGAACGTCCTACGGGCGAGCAGCGCCCTCGCAGGCGATGCCGTCATGATTGCTATCGAAGCGGTGCACGTCGGTTCCCACCACCCGAAACCGCCGCGCGGTGATCTGCGAGCAGTCGAGGTCCGGGGGCGGAGGAGGGATACACGCGCCTGAGTAGTTGGCGTCGCAACTCCCGGTGGGAAGGGTATGAGGCAGAGGAGCGAGGGGCGTGGTGGCTGCCGTGGTGTTCGTGCCCGTCGACGGTGCCGACCCGTACTGCGGCTTGACGGTGTTGCCGTTACACGGCGAACCCCACACCCCACGCCGCGCGTTCTTCGCGCCGATCTGTGCGCCGAGGAACTCACCCGCATAGCGGAACGGCACACCGCCGTAGATGTAGGTCTTCGCGAACCCGGTCGCTACGAGGCGATAGTTGATACTGCCGCGCGCACCGCCACGTCCAGCGAGGTACACGTAGCCGAGGAAGCGGTTGTACCGGTCGCGGGTGTCTTGACTGGGGTCCGACTCGATCCGCACCGAGGTTCCGGGTGCGAGGAGTCGCTTCGTCTCCGCGGACGCCGCGGGGCCACCGCACTGCACCGGGTACCCGGGCCGTTTGGTCTCGGGTGTGTCGATGCCGATGAGGCGGATGGGCGTCTCGAATCCGCGCGCCCTCACCGTGATGGTGTCCCCATCCGCAACGCGTACCACGACGCCGCGGAGGACTGTCGGGGTGCTCGCGGCAAAGACCTGCGAGATCACGACGACCGCCACAAGAACGACCACGACTCGAACGAATCCACGCATCATCGTCATGCATGTGTACCACCGACCGTGAGCCAGCCCATTACGGATGGGCGGAGCCGCCCCGGTACCCTCAACGCGTGACCGACAATCCGAAGGGCGGGCGGATGCCGGCGCGGCTCATGCCGATCCGCTCCGTCGCCGCTCCAATCAGGTCGTTCGTGGCGTGGGAGAGCGCGGGGGGGATCGCACTCCTCGGCGCCACCATCGCCGCGCTCATCTGGGCCAACGTGGGCGGGGATTCCTACGAGGCGCTCTGGGCAATCGAAATCACCGGAGTCGGACTCATGGACCTCGTGAACGACGGCCTCATGACGCTGTTCTTTCTGGTCATCGGTCTTGAGGTGAAGCGCGAGTTGGCGGTGGGCGAACTCTCCAATCGGCGCGCCGCCGCCACGCCGTTGGCGGCGGCGCTCGGCGGCATGCTGCTTCCCGCCGGAATCTTCCTCGTGGTTACGGCGGGCACCCCGGCCGTGGCAGGCTGGGGGATTCCCATGGCCACCGACGTCGCCTTCGCCCTCGCCGTACTTACGGGTCTGAGATCACACATACCGGCGTCGCTCTGGGCCTTCCTTCTCGGCGTGGCGGTGATCGACGACATCGGCGCCATCATCGTTATCGCCGTCGCATATTCGGGAGGCGTCACGGCGGGGTGGCTTCTGGCCGCCATCGGTGCGCTCATCGCCATGTGGGGGATCCGTCGCGTGGGCGTGCGTTCACCCATCCCCCCTGTTGTGCTCGGCGTCGCCACGTGGGCGTTCACCGCCGCAAGCGGCGTACATGCCACCATCGCGGGGGTTGCCATCGGGCTCATCACCCCAGCGGTGGCGGTGCACGGGGGCGGACCCTCACCCATCGACCGCATCACCCGCCGACTCCATCCATGGTCGTCGTTCGTCATCCTGCCGCTCTTCGCGCTGGCGAATGCCGGCATCGTGTTCGGCGTCGGAGCATTCGCGGCCGAGGGCGCGGTGGTCGCCGCGCTCGGGGTCGGACTCGGTCTCGTGCTGGGAAAGACCCTCGGCCTGCCACTCGGAGCCCTCGTGGCGATTCGCACCGGCGTCGGGCGCATGCCCACCGGTGTCAGGTGGAGCCAGATGATCGGTATCGGCCTCATCGCGGGGATCGGATTCACGGTGTCGCTGTTCATCACAGACCTAGCATTCGACAACGACCCGCTCTCGACGGCGGCGAAGGTGGGCGTCCTCGGGGGATCGGTTCTGGCCGCGGTTCTCGGATCCGCGGTGTTACGGGCCGTCTCACGTCGGGCTCCCGCCTGAGTGCACCCGACGGGCCCGGGGCGTCCGTGCGCGGGGATTACCCTCGCCGCATGCGCACCCGGATCGCCCTTCCCATCACGCTTGTGGTCCTCGCGGCCTCTGCCCCGATCTCCCCCGCGGCGTTCACCGCACGCACCTCGACCCTCACGACGGCCGAGGTTGCCGCCATGACACCGTCGGTATGGCGGACGGGGTGCCCCGTGGTCCCGCCGACCTGCGCGTCGTGCGTGCCACGTACCGGGACTTCGCAGGCGTCGACCATACCGGCGCTGGCGCACCACCCGTGCGCCACAGGCCGATCTCATACATCATCGAAACGGTGGCCAAGGCGGCGGCCGCAGATGTCCGGGCGGATGACATCGATGAGATGTCATCGTACCCTCCGGTATCCCGGCCCAGCCACGACATCAAGAAGGCACCCCAATGCCCGTCGAGTTCGATCCCGACACGAAGGTCCACTCATACGCACACCCCGAGCGCCTCGTCACCACCGGGTGGCTTGAGGCCAACCTGGGCACACCGGGGCTGGTGGTGGCCGAGAGCGACGAGGACGTGCTGCTGTACGACACCGGGCACATCCCGGGCGCGGTGAAGATCGACTGGCACACCGACCTGAATGATCCGCTTACGCGCGACTACGTGGATGCCGACGCCTTCGCCGCCCTTATGCGTGCCAAGGGCATCACCCCCGACACCACCATCGTCTTCTACGGCGACCAGAACAACTGGTGGGCCGCCTACGCCCTGTGGGTCACCTCGCTGTTCGGCCACGCCGACGTGCGGCTACTCGACGGCGGTCGGAAGAAGTGGATTGATGAAGGCCGTGCCGTGACCACCGACATTCCCGCGCCGGATGCCACCGACTACCCCGTGACCCAGCGCGACGACAGCGTCATCCGCGCGTACCGCGAACAGGTACTGGCCCACATCGGCAACGGCCCACTGGTGGACGTGCGCTCGCCCATGGAGTTCTCCGGCGAGTTGCTGCACATGGCCGACTACC